>JAIXOJ010000039.1 GCA_027486835.1 Chitinophagaceae bacterium | reverse complement strand
GCAAATTCCCAAACATTTTCCGAATGTTGTTTTGCACGAACATATTGCAATGTCAAATCATATACATGGGATAATTGAAATATCGCATGTCGCCAATGTAGGGGCGAAAAATTTTTCGCCCCTACCACAAAATGATGTTGCGCCATACCGCAAAATGACGATGCTGACAACGTAGGGGCGAATAATTATTCGCCCCCATTACAAAATGATGGTACGGACAACGTAGGGGCGAAAAATTTTTCGCCCCTACCACAAAATGATGGTGTGCCATACCACAAAATGATGATGCGGACAATGTAGGGGCGAAAAATTTTTCGCCCCTACCACAAAATGATGGTGTGCCATACCACATAATGACGATGCGGACAATGTAGGGGCGAAAAATTTTTCTCCCCTACCACAAAATGATGGTGCGGACATACCACAAAATGACGATGCGGACAATGTAGGGGCGAAAAATTTTTCGCCCCTACCGCAAAATGACGGCGCGGACATACCACAAAATGACGATGCGGACAATGTAGGGGCGAAAAAAAGGTGGAAAAAATTGCGTCAATTGTTATTCCCTGTCAAATTTCTTTTTGATGTATTCTAATACGGAGGGTGCGTCTAAATCTTCCATGTCGCTGAGTTCTAGTTCGATGGCTTTGGTGCTTTGGTTGATTTCTACGAGGGATAAGCCAAGAGAGGCGGCAAATGACAACATACCAACTGCAAAAATGCCATGAGCCAGTAAAAACTGTTCGATATATATCATGTACATGCACAAAATGCTACATAAAAAAGCCAGGACTCCAAGGCTTTGCATGTTTTTAATCAATTTCAGTCGGTAGCGAAGACTCTTGATTTGGGCGTGTATCTTTTCTTTGTTTTCATGCTTGTCATATACATCATGCAGGTTTCTAACCCTACTGGCTAAGGCGAGGTAGCGGTTGGTATAGGCTAGCATCACAAGGCTAATTGCGGGGAACAATAAGGCGGGGGTGTTGATGGTAATATCTATTGGCATATCATTCGTTTTGGTTTAATAATTATAGCTGATAGTAATAGGTGGGTTTAAAGATAAGGGATACGAGTATGGTAACCATTTTACAAAACTATTTTTAGCAAGGAAATTTTAGGTTATAATAGGATGCCCAACCAACGTAAGTTGTAAGTTGTAAGTGCTAGGTAGTAGTTGGGAATGTGTGTTAAAAGTGAATGCTGAATTGATTAGGTAAACGGGTGCATAAAAGTTTTTCGTTTTGCCCCTCGCCTTTCGGAGAGGGGTTGGGGTGAGGTTTTACTGATAACTGCGAAAAACTTTTATGCACCCAGGTAAACCCTATCCAAAAGCGCAAATTCTGGATGATCCCAATTAAAATATGCTCACCACGAAACATAGAAATGGGGGATGATTTCCTCATTAGTAAAGACCTAAAACTGCAAATAGATTGGACGAATGGTGTCGGTCTGTTTGCAAGCAATTGCTACTGTTAACACCAAGAAAAAGTAAAGAATTTTCCAGCTTATGGGGGTGTTAGTAAGCCATTGTTTGTATTTATTTTCTGTGTGCGTAGGTATTAAGTGTAAACCGACCGCAGTCAACAACAAGAGCATAACGGGTAGATAACCTGCTACTAAAGTTTTGAATACTTGGCCTTGAAAGTGAAAAATAATCTGTGAGATCATTTCTCGACTTTCCTCAAAAGTGGAGCAACGGAAAAATATCCAACATAGGCACACAAAGTGAAAGGTGAGCAAACAGGACAAGGCTTGGGTGGCTCTGGTAGAGTATGGTAGTGGTATAAGGTATTTCCATTGATAGGTATGGTTTCGCCAACGTTCAAAAGCTAGTGCAGCACCGTGCAGCATTCCCCAAAAAACAAAGTTCCAACTAGCCCCATGCCATAATCCGCCAATAATCATGGTGAGCAACAGGTTTCTGTAGGTTTTGATGGTGGTAGAACGATTGCCGCCCAAGGGTATGTAGATGTAATCTTTTAACCAAGTGGATAAAGAAATATGCCATCTACGCCAAAACTCTACGATGGATTTGCTGGTATAGGGGGAAGTGAAATTGATATTGATGTCGAAACCAATCCATTTGGCCATTCCGATTGCCATATCCGAATACCCAGAAAAATCGCAATAAATAACTATAGCATAAGTATAAACCGCTAATAAGCATTCAAGTCCTGTATGTTGCACAGGGCTTTCGAAAATGTACATGGTGTAATTAGCATTGATGTAGTCGCTGATTATCACTTTTTTGATGATACCTGCCGTAATTAAATAAAGCCCCTCTCCTACCTGCCGACGGGTTACTACTGTTTTCTGGTAAATCTGTGGAATGAAATCTGCTGCTCTCACAATTGGCCCCATCATCAGCTTTGGAAAGAACGAGAGAAAAAATAGGTAATCAATCCATCTTTTCACGGGGGGGATGGTGCCTTGATATACATCTACTGTATAGCTGAGATTTTCAAAAGTGTAAAATGATATACCAATGGGAAGGATGAGCTTTAGGGGTGTAAGATGGGTAAATGTGGTGCTATTGAGTATGGAAATAAAAAAATTGGTGTACTTGAAATAAAAAAGCAAACCAACATTTAAGCAGATACTGGCGGTTAATAACCATCGCTTTAATGATTTATTCTTGCAATCGTAAATGGCATGACTAATCCCATAATCTACCACGGCAGCAAGGATGATAAAACCAACGTACCACCCGCAGGTTTTATAGAAAAAGTAAAGCGAAAACAGCGACAATAGATATACCCGCAATTGCAAAAACCGATGGGTTGCGGCATACATGACCAAGAACAACAGGTAAAAAAACAAGAAGAAACCACTATTGAACAGCAATGGATCGTTTTCATTGTATTGCAAAAGCGTTAGTAGCCTTTGGATATCGATGGTGAGCAAGCGCATGGTGAAAAGAAGGGTTAGTGATTAGGGAGTGGTATAAAGTTCTTGTTCTTTCAATTCTGTAGTATTCAATCTTGGGTATTTCGTTACTTAAAGCGCAAACTTTTTTAAACCTATTGATTCCTCAAATTGATAGAACGGAGAGAAGTTAGGCTAGGGTATTTTAAACGATTTATGGTGATTGCGCTATTCGTTTGCTGGCCAAGAGCTTTTCTACAAATATTTTAGCAATTCTGGTAGCTCCCCTACTGTTTACATGGGTGTAATCTTTATAAGCCAAAACGGTATCACCTTCCACCCATTTTACCATTGTGTTATGCCCTCCCATGCTTTCATATAAATCCCAGAAAGCAATTTTGTGCTTTTGGGCTATTTGCTGTTGTGTAGCAACCATATAAGGAACGGCTTTATCTGTTTGGTAACCATCGTCGTATTTTCTTGCCATATCTCCAACACTTACCAAAAGGATGGGAATTTGAGGCATCGTACCATTAAGGCTGTTGATTAATCCACCCATGCTCTCTTCATACCATTTAAAAGTTTGCTTATCATGCTCTATTGCATTGATGCCATATCCCAAAATGATTAAATCATATTGAAGGTATTGTTGGATAGCAGTAATCATCTCTCTACTTACTTTCCTAGTGTCGGTGCTGTTGTTTCCTCGGAAAGCGTAATTATCAACAATAACCCCCTCTTTACTTTCAATACTAACTCCGTAGAAGGGTAACTCAGCAGATGCGGAAAGGATACTGACTGATTTTATTGGGGTGGTGAAAGGATTAAGAACGGTTTCTGTTACAAGTTTATTGGCACTAATTGCAAGTTCTTTTGCGCTACCATCAATAGTAATGGTTACATTTCCCTCATTGTTGGTTTTGCCTGTGTACAATTTAACACCCGTAAAATATTGTCCTTTTTTGGCAGTGAAATTAGTTGTAGCCTCTTTTTCTGGCAAGAAAGTGTGCCCAGAAATCCAAAGTTGGTGCTGGAATGGATTGTCTCTAAAATGATGGTCACTCCAGCCATCGGCTTCAAACATTACCTGCTGGTAAAGACTAGCTAATGGAGACTGCATGGGCATAAACCCGATGCCGCTTCCGCCAAAAATGGATTGTAGTTGAGCCCTTATGTCGCCTGTTATTTGATCACCTTCAATAAAAGAATCGCCTAAATAAGCAATACGCACTTTTTGGCGACCTGCTTTTGCTTCGTCAAGCTTTTTATAAAATGTGGCTAATGAATGGTTGGTTTCCTGACCGAAATCAATGAAAAGCGTGCTGTCTGAAACTGCATGATGTGTTTTTTTTATTTCAGGGACAGTTGGTTTTGAAATGGCAGTTTTGCTTGAAGGGATGGTACGAATTTGGGAGAGTACATCAATTTTTGGAAACTGGTGAAAAAAGCGGTGCGGCCACTGAAGAATGGATAAAACTAACAAGAGTACTGTTGTAAAACCCACAATAACCAGTGGTTGGTTGATATGATTGTACTCTTTATCCATAGTTACTCATCTTCACAGTTGCAATGCTCAATGTCAATAGAAAATTTTACTCTTTTTAGGCTAGACTCGTATCGACTTTTAGAATGGCTAGAGAAATTTCGCTTTTGCAAGAAAGCATAATAATTCTGATGTTCATTCTTATAATATTTCAATTGCCACCTTTTATAGTACTCAATACAAGTTTTCCAGGTGTCAAACTTAATGTAAACTTTATTTCTAAACCCAAATAAATTGTTACGGGTTTTGAACACAACTGATTTGAAATGTCCAGACTCAATGATAGCCTGCCTAAGCACTACCTCTGGATGTTTAATACCTACTTTTTTGATATAACAATACACTTCTTTTTCAGTGAGTGCAAAAACATTGATGCAACATGTACATAGCAATAATAGTAACATAATACTTTTCATGAGCGTGGGGCAAGGGTTAGTGAATAAATGTAAGCACATTGTGCAGAGTGATGCACAATAAATTAATGATGACCCTTTAAAAAAAGATGTTTTTCCTATTCTTTTAGCGTTGTTGCTACAATCAATTCAGCATTAAATAGTTAGTTTCAAGGCACTTTCCTACTAATTTGCTTTTGAATCGAACCGTACTTGTAGAGACGCGATTAATCGCGTCTCTACAAGTACGGTTCGATTTAAATAGTGATGGCTAAATGGTCTTTTCCGTTTTTAATTGCTGAATTTATTGTGCCAACCTAATTTATTTTCCAAATGAACCTTTTACCGTAATCGAAGAAGGTGTTCCTATTCGACACAATTGAAGACCTATAAATGGAAGTAAAGAACATTAACGCATCTATCCCCAATTCATCTATTCATTTAATAACTCACCATTTTAACGCAATCGCAGTCAAGTTCTGGCTGTACTTTCATGATGGTGCAAAAGTGTTTGTAGAATCCGATTCGCTCGTTTCGGTTATAGCTGACTTCTTTTTTCTGGGTATTGCATTCGAGTCCGCCATTGATGATATTGATGGTCATTCCAAAACCTGGCTTTCGGTTTAGTACACTATCATTAGCGGTGGGTTTCCATTTTCCACACATTACATCGTGGCAACTCGGCTTGGGGGTTTGAGCTTTCATCCAAAACCACAATGCCGCACTAAAAGCCACTTCGCCATTGTGACATACCCATTCGGGATGTTCTAGGAGGGGCAATTGAAGGTCGTCCCCAGCTAGGCCATAATTGTACGCATACGAAAGTTGTAATGGACCACGACCAAAATAATTTTTTCCTGGGAGGGGTTTGTATTTGCTAGTGCCGCCTGTATTGTAAATTGGGCAAGGTTTCTTTATGCAAGCTTGCTCTTCTTTATATACCAAACCCCATACGTAAGGGCCACCTTCGGCTTCGGGCCATCCATCGGTTGTTTCGTGGGCAATGTTAGCAAGGAAGGCCAACAGCTCCCGTTTGTTTTGAATATCCGTACCCTCATTAGCAAAACTGGGAAACCTTGAACATGCGGCCAGAAAGGCTGTGTAACTGTATAAAGTGTCTTTATGAGGGAATAATCGGTCGAACTTTTTTTGAGATAACCATCGCTTGACCAAAGGGCAGGACTGTTGGGCATTTGCTTGAAATAGCAAACAACAAATGGCTAAAATGGAAAGAAAGCGCATATATTTGGGGTTTGGGATTAGGGGATACGATACAAACCTATTGATAAACATGCAGAAACGAGTGGGTATAGTTTGTAAGATTCGCACCTTTCAATAACTATTTTCTACCAATCAGCAGATTTTGCGAGTAAATCCTTATCAAATAGTTTAAGAATTCCGTAAAAAAAGTATCCGAATAATTTACACTTTCTCGTTCAAAATTGCTAATAAGCGTAATGACAACGGTTGTTATTCTGAGCATAGAATTTAGCAATATCAATAAGGTTATGTTTGCGATTACTTATGCAAGTACAGTCTGTGGTTCTTCATTATTTACAGGTTATCATCATTACTATTGCTTTATTAACGTTTGCTGAACTACTCATTAAGTTTAAACATCCGTTTTTTCTAAAGTTGATGCTATTGCTTATGACGATTGCCGTTGCTTTTAATGCCTTCGGTGTGATTTATCACCTTCAATTTGGCTACAACCGATGGCTGGTGGAATTGCCAAGGGTAGTTTTTGGAGCAGCAGGGTTTAATTTTTTTGCTTACATCTATAACCAACAGATTAAAAGATACACCATGCTCATTGGTGGGCTGGTAGTGCTGGCACAATTATCTGCATTGGTATATTTCAGCTTCATTGTCCATTATGACGAGCAGATTGATATGAGTACGGTTAAAAACTTCCGGCTTTTGAAAGGAGGAATTCGATTGGTAGTAAGTACATTTTTGGTGGTCTTTATGATAGATGTGTATAAAAAACTACTAAAGAAATACCAATCGGACAATATCTATTTTGCCCAGATGCGGCAATGGTCGCTGTTTGCCATGATCTGTACAACGCTTTGTTATTTGTCTTACCAAATCATTTTTATTTATCAAAATATAACACTACCCACTTCCATTATTCTAAAAGGACTCGCCGATCTTACCTGTGTACTATTTATCTTATTTCGACCAAAATTCTTAAACAATACGCATTTAAAAATTACACTTAGCGAAACATTCAACTTCAAAACACTGGATGAAATGAACCCAGAACTTTTTATGCGCCATTTCTACAGTCATCATTATTACTTAAACAGAGATGCCAACGCGGTTTCTTTTTGTGAACAACTCCAAATAACGGCAGAGGTGTTAAGGGATTTTGTGGAAGAAAAATACCATTTAAGCTTTATTGACCTTGTGAATAAACACCGAGTGACTTATTTTATTGACTTGCTCAATACTGGAAAATTCAATCACTATACCCTAGATGCGCTTGCACAAATGAGTGGCTTCAATACGCGGCAAAATCTTACCAAGGCATTTAAAAAATATCATGGCGGTACGCCTTCGGATTTAATGAAGGCGTTGGCGGCGGTAGCTTAGGTAGTTGTTAGTTGTTAGTGGTAAGTTGTTAGTGGTAGGTGGTAGGTGGTAAGTGGTAAGTGGTAGGTGGTAGGTGGTAAGTGGTAGGTGGTAAGTGGTAGGTGGTAGGTGGTAAGTGGTAGGTGGTAAGTGGTAAGTGGTAGGTGGTAGGTGGTAGGTGGTTAGTGGGGACTTTTTACAAAAATTGTAAACTTTAATTTACCAAAATAAAGGTCTTCATAAAGCTTAGTGAAGGAATTAATCAAGTATAAAAACAAAGCAATCGTGGTCGGTATCGATTGCGCAAATAATTTCATCTATCGCTTCTCTTGCCTATTGAATAGCAGCATCCAGCCGATTAGATTTGCTCCGATTGCGATGTCTTGGGTTAGAATGTTTGGCAGCTTTATTGAAAAGAAATTCTTTCCTATTCGCCTTGTTTTTATACGCTTAATTATACGATTGTTTGCTTCAATTTTATTTGCCAATTCGATAATAGATTAGGTCAACTACAGCGATATTTCTATTTATTGATTCCACCATTTTTCGTCTCAAAATTTACGTTGCTATATGAAAATGATATCTATTCCTTTACAAAAGTGTGCTTTAGTTTTTGCTTGCTGTTTTTTCACTTTCTCCAACTTATTTTCCCAGTACAATGCAGTTGTTGCCAAGGATGGCACAGGAAACACCACCACCGTGCAGGCTGCCATTGATGCTGCGCCAACAGGGAGAACAACTCCTTATGTGATTTTTATTAAAAAGGGGAAATACGTGGAAACTGTCAATATTCCCTCTACCAAACCTTTTATTCAATTAATAGGTGAGAGTTTGGCAGAAACTATTATTTCGTACAATAACTATTCGGGTAAGCCCATTCCTACTGGAGGAACTTATGGCACATCCACATCGGCCACCGTTACCATTTCTGCCGCAGATTGTATGTTGATGAATTTATCATTAGAAAACTCAACAGCTTATGGCTATGATGCTAATGCCATACCAGTTCCTGCACCGGGGGATGGCCCTCAAGCTTTGGCCTTGAATGTGTCGGCGGACAGGGTTGTGTTTTACAACTGTCGCTTTAATGGTGGACAGGACACGGTATTTGCTGGCGGAGTAGGCAAGAGAAATTATTTTAAAAACTGCTACATAGATGGCAATACTGATTTTATTTTTGGTAATGCCACCGCTATTTTTGATACGTGCATTATCTACCCTCGCACCCGGTTGGATAATGCAGCCGGCGGATATGTGACAGCCGTGAACACTAGTACACTATCTAAATATGGCTATGTTTTTAGAGATTGTAAACTCACCAAAAACAGAGGATTTACCAACTACACCCTTGGAAGACCTTGGCAAAATGGTAGTGCTGGGGTGGTAAATAAGACCGTATTTCTCAATACGTTGATGGGGTCAAACATTACCGCTTCAGGTTGGTCTGTATGGGATGCGGCTACTATTACCGATTCTATTCTTTATGGTGAATTTAATTCTGCTTACTATGATGGTACCCCAATAGATAATAACAAGCGGGTGGCTTGGTCAAAGAAACTGACCGCTACAGATGCCATCAAATACTACAATAACGATACGGTATTTATGAATGCCACTACACCTGCCTTGACATCTGTGTGGAATCCAGCGGCAGTTTGGCCAGTAATTGTAGCTAAGGCATTTGTGCCTGAAATATCTGTGTCTAACTTATTGGCTCGCAAAAGTGCTGGTCAAACCAATGTAACTTGGAATATCAGTTTCCCAATGGCGGGCATAACATGCGACTTGTATAAAAGCACCGATAAAATCAACTTTACCAAAGTAAGCACACAAGTAAGCTCAGAAGATACTGCCTGCAACTTCAATTATATGGATGCTTTGCCAACGCCAGGCTCTAACAACTACTATATAGTAAAAGCAGCAAAAACTGGTTTTGCCAGCATTACTTCCGATACGGCTTACATCAGCAGCACGCCTACTTTGTATGTATATGGTGCATTGGGTAGTTTTTTACAAGGCGTTGGTGCGCCTTCTGCTGCTCAGGTTTACCAATTGTCGGGTGTTAATTTGATAGGAAATGTGGTAATTACAGCCCCTAATCGTTTTGAGATTTCTTTGGATGGTGTGAATTGGTTTGATAAATCAACCCCAATTACTATTACGGTAAGTTCCAATACGCTAGCCACCACCAACTTATACGTACGCATGAATGCAACAGTGCCAGGGGTTTATACTGATACGGTTTTTCACGTTACTACTGGGGGCTTGTCGGTTGCTTTAAAAGTGAGCGGCAAAATGTTGTCCGTGGCTTTATTGAACGATTCATTTATTTTAACCCAGTGGCCTTTAACCGTTTCTACGACAGATAGTAGTGCCATTAGGGACGCAGGAATTGTGGCTACATTACCCAAATTCAGTAGTATGGTGCAACCTTCCACTTTAGGTACTGCCCCAGAATTTTCTGCTAAGGGTCAAGCTTTTGCCAACGATGGTAGTATTGGAAAATGGTCAGTAGGTGCATCGCTCAATAGAAACAGCTACTATCAATTTCAAGTTGTGGCAGCGTCTACACACAAAGTGCGGTTAGATTCTTTACTTTTTAACCTCTCTTACCAAAGTACCGCCAATGGAACAGTAGCAGTTGTTTACTCTAAATCGGCTTTTAGAAAAGATTCTGCCAATATTGCTAGCGGTATTGGCTACACGGGTGTGGGACTACCTGCCGCCAATTTTGGCAGCTTTGCCAAACCTGCAATTGTGGGAAGATTGGCTAACAATAACGACTCTACCCTTCGATTTTTATTCACCGATTCTAATGTTACCATCAATGCTGGAGACACGCTTACCTTCAGATTGTATGTTGGGGCTGGTTCTACCAGTTCACCACGATTTGCATACTTGAAGAACGTTATAGTAAAAGGGCATTCAACCGCCACTACTTTGCCGCTTAACCTTACTCGTTTTACGGGTTCATTTCAAGGGCAAAAGGGCAACCAACTAACCTGGTTAACTACCAATGAAAAAAACATGCGCCAATTTGTGGTAGAAAAAGGGGTGAACAGCGAATTATTTACCGCCATTGGTACCATGACTGCAAAAAATAATGCAGCTCAAAATACTTATCAATTTACGGATGCTCAACAGACAAATGGCACTCATTATTACCGTTTGAAAATGGTGGATAATGATGGACAATTTAGCTACAGCTACTTGGTGAAAGTGGTAGGGGATGTAGGTAGTAATCATCCCGTATTGTTGTATCCAAATCCTGCAAAATCAATTGTTACGCTACAGTTTGCAGCACCCTCAACACCTGCAACTGCTGTTATTTATGGCATAAATGGAAAAAAGATGATGGCACGTTCTATTGCAGCCAACATTCAAACCCAAACTTTGGATGTGAAAGGATTACCTTCTGGACAATATACAATTGTTATTCAACCAACAAACGGTTCTTCTACTATATTACAATTTACAAAAGAGTAGTTAGCTTTTAGAAGTTAATTCAATACATTAGTTTGAATGACGTTTAAGCCTTGAATTATTATTTCAACGTAATGATTCATGTTTTAAACGTCATTTTCAATTCTGAAATTTATTGTTTCTGAACCAAAATTTTCGTTTATAAAATACTCACTCCCCTTTTTTTGTAACCATTAACAAGGCACTAATCAAAGGGAGTAATGCGTCAAAACCTGTATTGATTGATGAGGCGTAGCAACATTTTGCCTTCCTGTATAGGAAAAATGTAAGCCCCAAAATAATCTGTAAAGCCACTTAAAAACATTGATTAAAGTTGCATTAGTTCCAATGGCAGATACCATTGGAACTAATGCAACTTTAATCACCCTTAATTGCTTTCCTTAAGCCAAAGTCAGATTTCATTAATTATAGGCACTACTGTAAGATTCGTTAATTTCTGCTAAAAGGAAGCCAATTTACCATAATACCACTCCATCATGTATAAATATTGCTGTTTACTAGCCTTAGTCTGTTTATTTTCTTTTCAATTATTGCCAAAAACTATTCGGCTCCATACCATTGGCGACTCTACAATGGAGCAGCAAAACCCCAATGTAAAAGACCAGCGCGGATGGGTGCAAATGTTGCAGGGCTTTTTTACAAATGAACTTCTGATAATAAACTCGGCAAAGTCTGGTACTTCCACCAAATCATTTTACCGAGGCGGATATTGGACAAAAGCAAAACAAGGCATTCAAGCAGGTGATTACGTTCTTATACAATTTGGCCATAATGATGAAAAACACAACGGAAAGGATGGCGAAATTGGTACAGCGCCCACCGACTCATTTCTCGTATATCTTACCAAATACGTATCGGAAGTGCGTGAATTGGGGGCATTTCCCATTTTATGTTCACCAGTTGTAAGGAAAATGTGGGATAAAAATGGCCAACTTAGTAGAAGAGGTAAACATGATTTAGGGGCATTTTACCAACAATCAGTGGACCACAATTTTGATGCAGCTGACACCATCACTATGAATTATTCTGCCAATATGAAGATATTGGCAGAAAAGCTTCAATGTCCATTTATCGACATGACCAAAAGCACAGCAGATTTAGTGAACCAGATAGGAAATAACGAAGCGACAAAAGCGATCTATAACCTACCAAACGACGGTACTCATTTTTCAGGAAGCGGTGCACTTTTGTTCTCCCAATTATTCATAGCCGATTTACAAAAACAGCCAATCCTTACCCAATATTTGCAACCTCAACCCAAACTATTGATTTATCCCAACGAAGCAGAAATCAATGGTCTTTTCACTGGAACTGAAGGCCGACAAATTATTGATGTTGGATATTTGGGTAGCAAATCATCCATACATAAGTGGACTATAGCAACCAACAATGGATTTGAATGGTCTTTCTATCAAGACAGTGGATTCTGTAAACAAAAAGAAATTACAAGCCACAAAATAGCATTTTATCAAAAAGTATATGTGCGCATCATACCAACAAGCCCCGGTACCATTAAAGGCACACTACAAATTAATGACGGAAATGGGGCATCGGCTTCAATTGGTCTTAAAGCAAATGTTGCAGCAATCTCCCATCATCTACCAGTGGAGGTGGTGTATAAACTAAGTGGTAGTACAAAAGCAGATGTAAAAGGTCCCATGTATGCTTTTGAAGAACAATTGCAAGGATTGGAATTTAAAAGTTATAGTTCACCAGCAAATCTGGGCAAAGATTTTGAAAAAACAAGGGTACAAGTAACTAATTCTATTGGGGGGATATGGCCGGCTAATGAAATTGATATAGTCTATAATAGGTTTGTTCAATTCGGAATGAAAGCATCTAACGACGCCCCAGTTGCATTGCAACAACTCTCAGTAAATGTGGGGGGCGGTGTACCATTTAGGATAGTAGCTAGTGAATCAGAAGATTTTTCCCACACATTCACCATAGGAGAAGCAATCAACGTCACCTCTGCCGAAATGAAACCTTATCAGTATAAATTTACCCATACTATACCAGCAGGAAAGACCTTGTTTTTCCGTATATACCCATGGACAAACAATAACCTAAAAGATTTATCTTTCAACCTGTATCAACTGGTAATCAATGGCATAGTAGCAAATTAACTTGGTTGTAGTCGGCTTTATACCGGGTTAGATTAATCCTTCATTTACTACTACCCTTTCCGAGTTCAGAACCCCTGTTTCACTCTTTACTGGGTTTCATTTACTATTTGGTTTAATCTTTTGGCAACCAACTTTTTGCTTAACTGCAAGTATGTTACAACCGCTTTCTTAAGATAAATGATCCCTAACTACGTGGCTCTATCAGAAATATACAACTATGAATCATTTTTCGCTCAACACTCGACTGCATAAGTTAAAGTCTCGAATCTTGCTAAGTCTGTTGGCTGGTTGTGCATTCCAAGTTAGTGCCCAGACAATCCCCCGGGATACCACTTACAACCCACAAAGTGCCTGGCGAAAAGTGGTGAAAAAATATCCAACTGCTCAACTTGTTGTTCCCCAAAAAAATGCAGGTGTGCGTAAGATCTATAACCAAGTGTATGCCACCATAGACAGTATAAACTACGGAAAACGAGCTTTACACCTAGATGTTTTTTCGCCGCAAAAACCGGGCATATATCCAGCTGTGATAATGATTCATGGAGGAGGGTGGCGTTCTGGTGATCGGTCGATGGAATATCCCATGGCGCAGTTTATGGCAGCACATGGTTATGTTGCAGTAACGGTGGAATACCGTTTAGCACTGGAAGCGTTGTATCCTAACGCTGTTTATGATATAAAAGCCGCTATACGGTATGTAAAAAAACATGCAGCAGATTGGGGAATTGATACCGCTCGTATTGCCATTGAGGGCAATTCAGCAGGGGGGCAATTAGCCACACTAGTTGGGATGACATCGGGCATCCCTCTATTTGAAGGAAAATTGGGTGATACCACTTGTTCTTCTCGCATTCAAGCAGTGGTGGACATAGATGGATTGGTAGATTTTTTGGCCCCCAATTCACTCAACCAACCTAAATATCCCGATTGGTTAGGCGGCCCATTTGCCTTAAAAGCCGAAACTTGGAAAGAAGCATCGCCCATTTTTTGGGTAAATAAAACATCCCCACCCATCTTATTTGTTACCAGTACCGTACCTCGATTCACGGCAGGCATGGCAGAAATGATGGATTTATATGAACAGTTTGGTCTCGATGCAGAAAAACACAAAATCCCGGATACGCCCCACACTTTCTGGCTGTTCGAACCTTGGTTTACTCCAACGGTGGGTTACATGAAGGCATTTTTGGATAGGGTATTTCATTATTCGAAATGAGGGGGGTGGAAGGGTGCAAACATTCTATTCTTGAACTCCACTTATTTTAAAGCCATCAATTGGTAATTCAAAATAACTGAGGCAACATAAAAACTTAAAAATGTTGTTGATTAGGTTTACATATTTACATGAAATTGTAAAACTGTCAACTAAAATACCGTTTTTTGTACTAATTCAAAAAAGTACCATGAACGAGATTTTTGCAGAACGCTTTAAATCTGCGCGTTTACTTAACGGGTTCTCCTTACAAACTTTGGCCGATGCTTTGGACAACAAGGTATCTCGCCAAGCGTTACACCGCTACGAGAAAGGAGAGGTGATTCCAGATAGTGAAATGATTGGCTTATTATGCCATGTGTTAAACGTGCGCCCTGATTTCTTTTTTAGGGATACTAAAGTAGAAATCGGATTGGTGGAATATCGTAAGTTAAAAAGGATGCCTGCCAAAGAAGAATCAAAAGTGATTGAACAAACCAAAGAATACCTTGGCCGATATTTAGAGCTGGAAGAAATTTTGGGTATTCCTGTGCAGTTTGTGAACCCGCTTGCACACTTTCATAATGTTTCAACTTATGAAGCAATAAATGAAGCAGCCAACGATTTACGCCAAAAATGGCAGCTTGGGACCGACCCCATCTTTAACGTGGTAGAACTTTTGGAGGATAAGCACATCAAAGTAGTTAAATTAAATGCTGACTTAACATTCGATGGCTTACAAACCTGGGTAAATGGAAACATTCCAGTGGTAGCTTACAATTTCAATAAGATTGTTAAAAACGATCGGGTGCGCTTTACCCTATTACATGAATTGGCTCACCTTTTATTGAGCTTTGGCGATATATCTGAAAAACAAAAAGAAGCATTGTGCCATCAATTTGCTGGGGCTATGTTATTACCTGACTCCGCTATTAAAGAGGAACTAGGAAATAATAGAAACCGGTTGTTTATACCAGAATTGGGAAACATCAAGAAGCAATATGGCATATCAATGCAAGCAATAGTAATGAGGGCAAAAGCTTGTAATATCATCAATGACAACTACACTAAGCAGTTTTTCTTTATGATGTCCCAAAATAATTGGAAAATTGACGAACCCATTGAGTATGTGGGCGTAGAGCAATCAAATAGGTTCGATCAATTAATATACCGGGCATTGGCAGAAGAACTGATATCCATGAGTAAGGCAGCAGCTTTGAAAAACCAGAAACTGGCAGAATTTCGTGAAAAAACATTGATGGTGTAAATTGAAATGAACATGAAAATAGCCATAACCGACGCTTGTATTTTCATAGATCTTTTTGAGTTACAGCTAACGGACTTGTTTTTTCAATTAGACTTTGAAATACATACTTCCGTTGATGTTTTAAATGAACTTTATACGAACCAGCAACAAATGTTGGTTGGTTATCTAACACTTGGAAAACTAACCACACACATAATAATAGAAGCGGACAAAAAAGAAATTCATGCTACATCCTATCCTAAATCTCTTTCAGAAAGTGATAAAACGGTTTTGCACCTTGCTTTAAAATTGGATGCAATGGTCTTGAGTAGCGATAAGATGGTACGGAATTGTGCAAAAAATAAGGCTATAGATTGTCACGGGATGATTTGGATTTTTGACAAATTGGTGGAAAGTAATTTTATCTCAAACCATGAAGCTTCCACTAAACTAAAGCAACTGATAAAAATGAACATTGTTTTCCAAAACAACAAAGAATTAATTAAAGCATTGGAAGTGCGTTTATCCCGTTGGGAGAGCTAAGGTTTTTGAACTATTCCACCTTGCAAGCATAATTATTTTGCTTACGCCAATTGCAAACGTCAGCGGTTTCGTGTGCGTAGATTCATGCATAACACTACTAATTTTTTACTTTTTTTTACATTTCATTAAAGAATGCTTGCTTGTATAAAATAGGGTATTCTCCCTTTAAAAACGATTGTTAACTGCTGATAAAAATAGTATGTTGATGCCTACATTGGAAAGTTAAGTTAGAAAGGATTTGTCCCTTAATATAATACTGCTGCGCTAATGCAGATTCAGTTATTGTGTTTTATTTTTTTATGGCATTGTTGTTTCACCACATCTAAGCATAGTTAGATATTGTTGTCAATTGACTAATGCCTCTAATACTGTTGGATTTTAATTATCACTATAATTATTGCTTGTATGAAAAAAGAGTTATTCACGAATGTGTACCCCAATGTGGGTAATGCTAATCAGCGAAGTAAAATGCCTTTGAAAACGATGGGTTTGGGCAAGTATATTATTGCTCTGATGCTGTTGTTTTGTCTTGGTAGTGTACAATCGTATGCCCAGGTTTATTACAACAAAGCCAATTCAGACATCTCCTCCCTTTCCAGTTGGGGGCCTAACACTGATGGAACAGGTACGGCACCTGCAGATTTTACGACTGCTGGTGTAACTTATCGCTTGTACAACTCAGGCGCAACTTTTAGCACAGCAAAGACATTCTCTGGTACAGGTAGTGTACTGGTTGTAGGGGATAGTTCCAACAGTACACCCGTCACTTTATCTATTAGCGCTGCGCTGACTTACGGTGTAAGTTTTCGCCTTACCACCAATGCTACCGTTACGGTTGCTAGCACGGGTAGTTTGGTCTTGTCGGGTGGTACTATGATTGCAAAAGGGTATCTAAAATACCAGAGTGCCACCAATATGTCTGGTAGTTCCGCTGCAAATACTGCATTTGACGGATCAAGTGCTGTATTTGAACTCAATGTAAATTCAGGTACAGTGCCAACGGCTAATTGGGGAACTGGTTCTACAGTTTTTGTAACTGGAGCAACCTCTGCGGCATCGGGCATGAACCAGAATTTTTACAACATTACTTGGAATTCCACCCAAACTGGTAACATCTCTTGGAACTGGTCTACAGGTCGCCGTATATACGGTAATGTAACTATTCAGGGTACTGGTGGTACCAACCAACTTAGAATGGGCGCATTAAGTGGTTCGAGCAATTTTACCTGGACTATCGATGGTTCAATTAATGTGTCTGGAAGTTCTACTTTCACTACCAATGGTAGTGGCACTAGTACAGGTACGGTTACCGTAAACATCGGTGGAAATATCACCACAGCATCTGGATCTACTTTTGCTTTTAACAGAGGGGGCAACACCGCTACCTATGTATTCAATTTAAGCGGAAACTTAACCAATGCAGGTACAGTAACCAGCAATGCTGCTGCAGATAATGTTACCCTCAATTTTGCAGGAACCAATGTTCAAACCTATGCCAACACTGGCACTATAACCAATACCCTTACTGGAACAAAATTCGCAGTAAGCAATGGTGCTACTTTAGATGTAGGAACAGCTACTATACCTGCAAACATTCCTTTCACGCTCAATTCAGGAGCTACACTCCAAACAGCAAATACTACTGGCGTTAATGGTAGTATATTATCAACCACTAGAACTTTAAACGCCGGAGCTAATTATGTTTTCAACGGCACAAGTGCACAAGCAACTGGTGCATTACTTACTAATGCCAATGCAGTAACCATTAATAACACTGCTGGTGTAACCTTGACTGGTGCTGCTACCATTTCTGGTACCTTAACCCTAACTGCAGGTGCTTTCAATTTGAACAGTCAAGTATTGACTTTGTCCAATGGAGCTACCATTGCACGTTCTGGTGGTACTATTTCTGCCGCACCTGCTTTTGGAACAACCGTTAATGTCAACTATGCACAAAATGGTTCTGCCATTACTACTGGCGTTGAATTACCCACTAGTAGTTCTACATTAAATAACTTAACAGTAACCTCAACTAACGGTGTGGTATTGAATGCAGCCGCTACGGTAAATGGAACTTTGAGTTTGTTAGGAAATCTTAGCCTTGGTAACAACAATCTTACTTTGGCTGTTGCTAATGCGGTTGCTGGCACACCAAATGCAAGCAAACACATTGTAACCAACGGTACTGGGGTAGTTACTGCCGCTGCTACATTTAGTTCTGCTTACACATTCCCCGTAGGTTATGATGCTACTAATTATAACCCGGTAACCATAACACCCAATGGCGAAAATCCTACTGTGAGTGTTAAGCAATTGACTCCTACGCTTTCTAATGAAATTAGTTCCAGAGCGATGTGGGTAATTGGCGGGTTAACGTCAAGTGCTACTACCTTAAGTTTCCCATGGAATAGTAATACGGACATCACTGGATCATTTCAAGCAGGTACCATCTTGCATAGTTTATCTGGCAGTGTATGGACTGCAATCACCTCTAGCAATACAAGCGGCTCTTCACCAAATTATACCACCACGCTCACAGGTTTGACGCTTTCAAATCCAATTACATTAGGGGTTGGACCTAATTCAACGCCTACTTTGAGCTTAACTAGTGCGGGAGGTACTAACATTCAAAGCACCAATACTTTGACTGCCATTACCAACATTACTTATTCTTGGGGTGGTGCTGCTACAGGTGCAACCGTCACTTGGACTGGTACAGCCGGAAGTTCCACACCTCCAGTAGGCATTACCGTAAACACCACTGGTAGCGTAACCATCTCGGGCACAGCTTCAGATGCGGGTGTATATGGATATACCGTAAGTACTGTAGGCGGTAGTCCAGCTGCAACACTCACTGGTTCGCTTACCATTGCTGCTACACCAACCATTGCCATTGCAGACAATCAAACAATATCAGCAGCCAATATACTTACGGGTTCAAGTGCTAATTTACTGGCAAGTTTTTCCATTGCAGTAACTGATGCCGCTGCAACTGTTAACAACATTGCTTTGCCTGTTACAGGCGGTAATGGTTTTGTAGCTGCTGACTTAAGCAACTATAAATTATATTACTCTACAGGTAGCACTTTCAGCTCCCCTACCCTACTCTCAACCGTATCAACAGGATTGGGCGCAAGCACTATTAGCTTTAGTTCGCTTAGCCAAACCATTGGTGTTGGTGCAACTGGTTATTTCTGGGTAACGGTTGATGTGGCGGCTGGTGCAGTAGCTACGCATACCCTTTCTGCTGGTGCAGTAACTACTAGTAGTATTACTTGCTCCGCAGCAGTTACCAGTTCTGGTGCATCTACCGCAGGAGGAACACTCACTTTTGTGTATCCTACTTACTACAATGTGCTTAATTCAGATATTTCTAATCTAAACAATTGGGGTACCAATACCAATGGTAGCGGAACTAAACCAACCAACTTTACTAGCGCGAATGTTACTTATAACCTATACAATGGTACAAGCAATACCCTAGGTTCAAGTACCGCTTTCACTGGTTTAGGTAGCACGCTTAAAATTGGTGATGGCACTACTGCTGCTGGTTTATCTATTGCCACAGGAAATACCCTCACTATCGGTGCTTCTGCCAATTACAATGTAGCAACCAACACAGGCTTGACTGTATCTGCTAACTCCTTACTTACCATCAATGGTAGTGTAGTGAATTATGGTGCCATTACGGATAATACCCTTGCTGCCAATTTCGTGGTAAATGGTACTTATGAAGTAGGGGGAACCCCATCGTCAATTACCAATGCAGTTGTACCACCCGCTGCTACTTGGGCCACAGGGTCTAACCTAGTTGTAACAGGTGTAACTGGTGCAATTTCGAGTGGATTTAATATCAACCCAACTACTTTGCCTTTCTATAATGTAACCTGGAATTGCCCTAATCAATCTGCCGCCTCTGTATTCAACTGGGGTAGCAAGACTTTATTAGGCAGCTTAACTATTACCAATTCTAATAACCAACAGATTCGCCTTTATGGTATCAGTGGAAATGTTAGTACTTCTATTGGTGGTGATTTTACCATCAACGGTGCAAACGTATTGTTCAGCGTGAGCGGTAGTAGTGGCTCGGGTACTGCTGTAGTAAATGTGGGTGGCAACTTCAACTTAAGTGCAGGTTCCTTCAACTTTAATACAGGTAGCTCTGGCATTACAACCCCTACCACCTTTAACATTACAGGTAACCTCAACGCAACAGGCGGTACCATTACTGCGGGAGGAAACTGTTTGGCCTTAGTTAACACTTTTGCTTTTGCAGGTTCAACTACCCATACCTATTTAAACACCGCTACAACCACAGGGCTTACTAATGCATTTGTGTCTGTACCAAATGGTGAAATCTTGAACTTGGGTACAAATACCATTGCAACGCCATACAAATTCACTTTGAGTGCAGGGGCTGCTTTACAAACCACACACACTTCTGGTTTGAATGGCAACATCACTACAACCGGTACACTTTCACTTAGTAGTACCGCTAACTATGTATTCAATGGTAGCACAGCCCAAGTAACAGGTGCTTTGTTAACCAATGCGGCTAATCTTACTATCAACAACAGTGCAGGCGTTACCCTTAGCGGCACAACTGCAGTTTCAGGTACTTTGTCATTAACTACAGGTGCTTTCAATTTGAACAGCCAAACATTAACCTTGGGCAACGGCGCCACTATTGCTCGTTCTGGCGGTTCTATTTCTGTTGCACCTAGTTTTGGTACAACCGTTAATGTTACTTACGCTCAAAATGCAACATCCATAACTACAGGTGCTGAAATTCCTACCAGCTCTTCTGTACTCAACAACTTAAACATCACCACCACTAACGGAGTTACCTTAGGTTCATCCGCTTCTGTCAATGGCACATTAACATTGGCTAGCAACTTAACCTTGGGTAGCAACAACCTAGCATTAGCGGTTGCCAATGCGGTTGCGGGTACACTTAGCAGCAGTTGCCATATCGTAACCAATAGCACAGGTTATGTTACCTCAACGGCTGCATTTAGCGTAGCTTATACTTTCCCTATTGGTTTCAACGGAAGTAGTTATAACCCAGTACGCATTACACCAGTGGCAGAAACGCCTACTGTACGAGTAGCGGCCATATCACCAGCTTTAACCAATAGCTTAAAAGCCATGTGGACTATCGGCGGAGTTACAGCAACTGCTACTAGTATTGATATTCTTTGGGTAAGCACTACCGATGCGGTAGCTACTGCACAACGTTCGGGCATGGTGTATAGCTTAGTTGCTGGTTCGTGGGGTACTGCCATTGAAGGAAGTGGTACAACAGGGGCTTCGCCAAATTATGTAACCAACCTAAGTGGCGTGGCAATTACCAATCCATCTACTTTCACCGTGGGTCAACCAAGTGCTGCTGTGTTAACCTTAACGAGTGCTGTAGGTACAGATGCCCAATCAGTAAACACCAGCACCAACATCACCAACATTGTGTATGAATGGAGCGGATCTGCTACTACTGCCAGCGTTACTTGGACGAATACTGCTAATAGCACTACACCTCCAACTGGAATCTCTTTAAATGTGGATAATACCAACAACGAAGTAACCATTTCAGGAAAAGCAACAGTAGCTAATAATTATGGATACACCATTACAACAGATGGTGCTCCATCTGCTACCAAAACAGGTACTATTTCAGTAGCTGCAACTGCTTCTACTACCTTATCAGCAACAAGTACTGTTGCTGCGGGTAACCTATTCCCAGGTTCTACCAACAATGTGGTGGCTAATTTCAAAGTATTTGCATCTGGTAGCAGTGCTACATTGGTAAGCGTCAATGTACCATTTACAACAGGTAGCGGTTTTGTAGCGAGTGATATCGTTAATTATAAGCTCTATTATACCACTACCTCTAGTTTCAATACTACCACCCCACTTGCTACAGTAACTACAGCCTTGGGAACCAGCCCAATTGTATTCAATTCATTCTCTCGTAGCATTGCAGCTAGCGGTACTGGCTATTTCTGGGTAACTACAGATGTGTCTAACACTGCTGTAGTGGGTCATTCCCTTAATGTAGGTGCATTGGCAACGTCCAATTTAACTTACTCCTTAACTGTAAACAAAACTGGTTCTGTAGCCGCAGCAGGCACGATGACCATCAGTTATCCTACTTATTACAATGTAGCTAATTCTGATGTTTCAAACTTGAACAACTGGGGTACTACTTTAACTGGTGGCGGTACAAGACCTACCAGCTTTACTGGTGCTAATGCCAGATTTAATTTAAAGAATGGTACTGGAAACTATCTTTCTTCTAGTGTTACTTTTTCAGGAGCTGGTACAATACTAGTACTTGGTGATAGTACGAATACTACTGCATTGGTTCTGAATAATTCTACGCTCACTATTGGTACAGCCACCGCATCTACTGGTAGCTTCATTGTTGCCCCTAAAGGAACACTTACCGTTAATACTACTGGTATCCTTACAATAGCAGCAGGTGGCAGCTTGAATATTAGCAATGCCACTGCAACCGTAAATGTGTATGGAAATTTGAAAAACTACGGTTCAGTTACTGCTACCAACAATGGAGTAACGGGTGTATTGAATGTTTCTGGTAACAGCAGTGTATATGAACATGCTGTGAATGGTGGTACATTACCACTTGCTAGTTGGGGTACAGGATCTACCTTATTAGTTAGCGGAATTACCGGTACTGGACCTACGTTCTCCAGTACAACTTATCACCACTTAACTTGGAACTGTCCATCTCAAACTACTGCTAGTGCTGGCCCTATTTTAAATAATGCCACAATAAACGGTAATCTTACCATTAGTTCTACTGGTACTGGTGTGTTAAGAATATTTGGTATGACTGCTAGTACTAACAACACCTTAACCATTGGCGGTAATTTTAGTATTTCAGGTAATTCAACCGTTCATTCAAATGGTAGTACTGCAAAAGGTTTTGCGATATTCAATGTAAGCGGCAATTTCACCATTGCATCAGGTAGCTCTTTCTTCTTCAATAAAGGTGGCGGCGGTTCTACCTGTACTATCAATATGCTGGGTGGTGATTTCACCAATGCGGGTAATCTTTCTACAAATACCCCAGCAACTGATTTATCTGCGATCGTGTTTAAGAAAGCGGGTACACAAACATTTACCAATACAGCTACCAATACCACTACTACAGGTTTCCAAACCAATTTGGCTAGTACATCTATCACGGTAAATAGTGGTACAAAGCTCAATATTAGTACTGCTACTTCTATTCCTGGCTTGGTGGTAAATGCAGGTGGAACATTGGTAAACACTACCACCCTCAATGTATTGTTTGGTTTAACCAACAATGGTACTATTTCAGGTGTTGGTACCACCGTTCTTAGCGGTAGTGCTGCACAAACCATTAGTGGTACAGGTACGGTGAATGATTTTACCATCAACAATGCCGCTGGTGTAAGCATTGCTAGCGGTGCCAATAAATTAAATGTACTTGGGGTATTGACCCTTAAAGCGGGTGCATTCACTACGAATGCTAACCTTGTATTGAAGTCTAACAGCATTGCTAACAGTGGTATTATCAATCAAGTGGGTACAGGCGGTAACGCTGGAACCATTAGCGGTACCGCATCCGTAGAACGCTATATTCCTAAAGGTTATCGTGCTTGGAGAGATCTTGCACCAGGCGTACACAATGCAGGTAGCATCTTCAACAACTGGCAATTAGGGGGCAGCTATGCAACACCTGGTTATGGCATCTTTATTACGGGTACTACCGCTTCTACTGCTAGTCACGGTGTGGATGCAGCCACTGGTCTTGACCAAACGGTTAATAGCGTGAAGTCTGCTTACACGTTTACTGGTGGTAGCTGGAATCCTATTACCAATACCAAAACCACCAATTTGAATCCATTCTTAGGGTACAGGGTAATAGTGCGTGGTGATAGAACGTCCAATTTATACACCACTCCTGTTAATACCATTGGTACAACTGGTTTCTTACTCATGCAGAGTGCCACTATTGTAAGTGCATTAGGAAATCTAGTTACGGGTAATGTAGTGTATAACACATCTGGCGTTTCCAATACTGTAACTGGTTCTACTTATACCAATGCAGTGTTTGGATTAAATAGCACTTCATCTACAGGCTTTAGCTCCGTTGCCAATCCATATGTAGCTCCAATTGATTGGAAAAACATTTGGGACAACAACAGGGCTACCAACCTTACCGCTTCTTACTACTACCTAGACCCAACCATTGGTTCTACGGGTGCATATGTTTCTTACAATGCGGTAGCAGATGCTGCTAGTAATGGCGTTGCGGGTACACGGTACATCCAAGCGGGTCAAGCTTTCTTTGTTCAAAACAATGCCAGCACCGCACCTAGCTTAACCATTACCGAGGCCGACAAGTCTATCACCGCCACCAAAACATCCGTTTTTGGTAGTTCGGCTAAGCGCAACCTACTTGCTATCAACCTAATGAAACAAGAGGGAGAAAACTGGAGCAAAATGGACGTGGCAACTGTGGTATTTAAAGATCAATTTAGCAATGGAATAAGCCAAGAAGATGCCCCCAAAATGACCAACAATGGTGAAAACTTGGGTCTTGTTGCCAGCAACCAATTGTTAAGTATCGAAGGTAGAAAACCAGTTACTGAAAAAGACGAATTGGCTATTAGTCTTACCCAGTTGGTAGCTGGAAAAACATATCAATTAACCATTGATGCCAGCAACTTTGAAAGCAACGGCCTACAAGCTTATTTGGTGGACAACACCACTAAAGAGCGTACCGAGCTAAGCGATGGCGAAAACAAGGTAACATTTACGGTGACCCCAGCAACTCAAAGCCTGGCCAACCGATTTACAGTAGTGTTTGCTGCCAAAAAATCTAGTGTGGTAAATTCAGCAGCAGTTGTGGCCAGCAGTTACCAAGTATATCCCAATCCATTGGTAGGTACCCAATTGCAAGTGCGGTTAAACAATATTCCAGCAGGAGATTTTGAAGTACAATTGGTGAATAGTCTAGGCCAACAAATGGTTGTACGCAATTTCAGTCATGTGGAAGGACAAATGAACCACGCTTTGCAATTACCCAAACTAGCCGCTGGAGTTTACAACCTAGTAATCACCTCAAAGGAGGGTAAAAAAGTAGCCTATCAAACGGCTATGGAAGTACAATAAGAAAGGTAATCATAATCAAGAGTGGAGAATAAAATGCATCCCGAAGCCTAAAAACTTCGGGATGTTGTTTTTTAGGGGGGTGTGTTTTGATTGTTGGTGTAAGGGGTAGAGAGGGTTCAGGTTATGGATTTGAAACCTGTACTTGGTAGCAAAGGGCATGTGTCTTCTATCTTTTCTGGATTAAGAGAATTGACATTAAGGACAGCTAAACGCTTGAAAGATTTTTTTGAATTGCCTGCTGAATTGTTTTTTAGCTATTGATTCATATAAAAAAGCAGCTACCTCTTTTGAAGTAGCTGTTTTTTATTGAAGCAAAGAATTAAAACCATTGCTTTCCTATAATAGTAGCTTTTTGATTATTTCATTTTCAGCACAGCATATTCTGGATGTTCTGGATTGACTAGCAATTCTTGTCTTTGTGGATGTATTAATACATCCATCTCTTCCATCGGTATAGCCCCTAGCAATGGTTCAGCATCTCCTTTTAATACAAAGGCATTACAGGTAGCCGTCCTGTTTTTAAATTTCACTTCCACTGGACCTACAACATCGTATTCAACCACTGATCCGTCGGCCATTACCGCCTTTCTTTTTTCTTTATATGGTAGTTGCAAAACTTCTTGAATATGCTCATTAATTGCCATCATAAATGCGCCACTATCTGCCAGCATGTTTAGTCGAATACGTTTGATTTCATCTTCACCAATGAAATTCCTTTTTGCCAATGCAATATCATCTGCATTAATCAGTTCTATTTCAGCATATACCAAACCCATAGCTATTATTTTTTCCAAAAATAGCTTTCTTGTATTGGTTTCAATATAAAAAAACAATTCACAGGCGATATTCATGGTTGCCTGCTGGATTGTTTTTTAGTTAGTATGCTACTGAGTTATGGAAATAAAAAAGCAGCTACCTCTTTTGGAAGTAGCTGCTTTTTATTGAAGCAAAGACCTTAGCGTATTGGGATTGCAAATCTCAGTAATCTGTTTAGGCGACATGCCCTGCGGAACATGTCACCCAGCTGGATAGTTTCACCATAAGCAAGAACAATTCTTCTTTACTAACACTTCTAAAGAACTCCACTGAAATTTGGAGAACATGCTTCGATACACTTAGTTTTGGTTTTATTGACGCAAAAGAGTTTCGTGTTTTAATTAGTTGCAGCCAAATGTGGTTTCAACTACTAAAAGTATCAGATAATTGCGACAAATACTAAAGACGAAAATTTAAAATTGAATGGAGAATTTAAATGTGATAACGAAATATACAATAATCGCGATAGCTATTATTACTTTAGTAGATTTTCCATTAAGAATATTGTTTAATAAAAAAGGATATAAAGCAGGCAACTATCTAATATTGCTAACCATAGCTATACTTACAACAACTGCATATTACATACACAAAAATACCAATTCAATCGTAACGACTCTTTTGATATGTAATTTCCTTAGCCTATATGACACATTTGTATCAATAATTGCATTTTATTTTTTTAGGAAAAAGTTCGGTGGCAATAATAAGATTTATTTAAAAGATAAAGCCCTATTGCATACGTTTCTAATGATAATTGTATCCAGTGATTCGGCTTATGCTGGTTACATACTTTCGGGAGGCAGAACATCTTTCTTAATGATAGTATTAGTACTGTTTGTTAGTATTTCATTACTCGCAATTTCATCGTGGTTGCACTTTAGTAAAAGAGATAGTGAAATTGACAGCATAAAAAGAAATATCATAATAAAGATGAACGAATTGAATGCCCAAGATGACTTTGACTAGACTTTTTCAATTAGCATAACTACGTACAATAACTAGGTTTTCGTTTCATCGGAAGGAGGATTTGCTATGAAAACCTAATTGAAAGAAACAGAACAGTCCAAAAGACGCAATAAGGAGTAAAGCGCTAATTTGCTTTTGCAATAAAAAAAACTGGGAAATAAAGACTAAAAGCATGAGTAATATGCAAGAACAATTCTTATACACTATAGCTTTTCAAACATTCCGTAGAATTATGGAAGACATGCGTTGATACACCTAGTTTTGGTTTTATTGACACAAAAGAGATGGGTATATTTTTGAGTCATAGAACATTTTAAGCCAGACCGAAAACATTAAGATAAATGGGAACTTGGAATCATAAAATAGAAGGAAACGACACTTTTCAAGATATTTATCAACACTTCTTTGACCTTTATAATCAAGGTCAAAGAAGTGTTGACATTTCTAAACAAATTCAGGCCGACTATGCTGAAATGTTTAATAATTACGACGAAAGAAACAATTGTCTCTTTGGTATTGCGTTAGCTCAATGGGAAACGAAATCACTTGACCATGAAGTTTATAAACAAGTAAAAGAAATTATTGAAACAGGTAACGACCTTGAACTGTGGAAAGGACTTGGTGCTGACGACAAAATAATTGAAGATAGAAAAAAAGAACTAGTCCATTTCCTAACGAAAATTTCAACAGAAAGGAAAAAAGCGAAACGCAGGGTAAGACCAAAGTTCGAGTATAGTGCACTTGACCTTTTGACACTAACTGCACCTGATGGACAAAAGGTATTTCAAATCATTGAAAGCTATACTAATGGTGAATATACAGATACCAGCTCAATAATAAGTTGGGCATCTGGTGGCAGTTCTGTGTTTTACTTCTATGATAGAGGAAAATTTGTTACTGCAAAGTGGGTTGACAGCCAAACATTGGAAATTAGACACGATAAGACTATTGAATTTGCTAAAAAAAACGATCGCTTTTTCTTCTTTGGCGACCAAGGGGAAATTAAATATATAGCAGAATGAAAAGAAAAGACCAAGTAACTGCACCTACTAAAAATTGCAAGGTTCGTGTTTTAAAGTAGCGTTTGCCCAATCCATCTTCGTTCACAACAATGGCGTGTCAATTTTTCTGAATTTCTGCCCCCGCTGGCGCAAGCGTACCGCTTTTTCCATTCGCTTCGGTCTTCGTTGTATTTTTCCAGTTAGTTCTTCTGTATTTACATATAAATTGGGTTAGGAAATAAATTGTTTCACTATCGGCAAGAACAATACTTCTTTACTAATACTTTTTAAGAACACCACTGAAATTTGGGGAACATGCTTCGATACACTTAGATTTGGTTTTTTGACGCATTTGAGTTGCGTGTTTTTAAATATTAGCTGTCTAGTTAAAAGACGACAATACAATGACAAGATCATTAATAACTTTGGGGCTCATAAATATAATCTTTTACATCGTTAGTTGTTCTGTACAAACAAGTAAAGATAAAGTAAAAATATCAAGTGAAAATGAAGATCAAATTTCTAAATCAATTGAAGAATTTAAAAACAGACCAATTCATAAGAAACTTACATGCCAAATTATTGACACCACTTCTGACGACAATTTATTACAAGTAGTTTTTGATAACTTATCTGAAAAAATACTACCTGATAATGAAAAAGAATATAAAACTGTATTATCTTGGAATAAGTCTAAACAAGCAATTTATATGATTTGGGTTCTGGAAGCTGAAGTTAACAATGGTGGTTACAATCAGTTCTACTTTAATTCAAGCGGACAGTTTTACAAACATTTGCCAGACGCACTAAAACTTGTTGGAGCTAACAAATTCGCTGACTTAACTAAAAGAGCCAATGACACTTTTGAAAAAGAGCATCCCAAAATAACTCAACATCAAGACGGGACAATTGAAGGATTTAGTAAGTCATATGACGACAACCCATTAAACAAATATGATGATGATTTTTATATCCTTAATAAATCCGAAAGTTTGCAACAAATTCAAGTTGCCTATATTAGAAAAAACAAATCAGATTTTATCGACAATTTATGCTAATTGATAAAAAACGCTGGCGTAAGATTTAGTTATTACCAAACTCCCTTTTGGGGTGGTACAAGTAAATAACAATTATGTCTAACAGACACCAGAGGGTGCAATACGCAAATTTGATTTTTCTACTGAAAGAGAATGGGCATTCAAGACTGATAGTTTGAGCAATAAGGTAGTACAATTTTTCAACATAAACACTACGTAGTAATTTTGGAAACCAATCGTGGATACACTTAGTTTTGGTTTTATTGACGCAAAATAGTTGCATATATTGATAATTTTTGGAGCTTCTATTTAAGAACGGATAAGTATGGAAGATTTATTATTCTTTTTGCAAAATGAGTACAACTACGACTGTAAACTTAATTTATGGGTTGACAAATACCCAATTGAAACCATTGTTAAAGAAATTTTAGAATGGCTAAAAACTGACAACTTAAACTATTTTGACACTACAACTTTTGCAAGAGATTTTTACCTAGGTTCAGATTTAAGTCATGAGACCAAAGACATTTTTTATGAAGAACTTAAAAGGCAAGGATTTTTTAAGGAATTAAACAATTTCCTTTACTCAACTAATTTTTCGGTTTGCAGTTGGACAATTTATACCATCGGAAAGTTTTCGAATTACGAGAATGTAGGCTATTTAGAGACTGCATATGAAACTAAATTTATCAGGACTAATCCCATACTTGCGTATCGTTGTTTAAGTGAATTAAATTGGTTAATCTCTGAAAAAACAGAGCAGTATTTGACAATCTTAGAAACGGAGAACTCCACAATTTCAAAATTGATACTACTTTATTATTGGGAAATCAGAAGTTACAGTCCAAAATTCAAACAATTGCTAGCTGATAAAGAATTAAGTGGTTTCATTTTACCATACAGATCATTTGCAGACAAAGAAGACGAAATATCAGACCGTTTATTAGATTTTGAAAAATACATATCCAAAATCTATGAGCAGACCAAAGACAATTCTATAAATTTAGACAAGTTTGAAAGACTAGCAGAAGACTATTTTAAAGAATATGCAAAGCGTTTTGATGAAGATTCTGAAAAACAACATCAAGATTTCATCAATAAGTTTGGAAAAAACTAACTCAGCTACCATTGCTAAACAAAGCTTCCAAACTACTGCCATGTGTTATCTAAACTCCTCCAGCTAGCGTGAGCTTTTAGCGCATTCTGTACGCTTGGATATTTACGAAAGATTACCTATTCTAAAAGGAAAGTTGTCTTTACAGATTAAATGAGAATTGAAAACAAGCATTTATAATCGTGAATTTCAGCAATTATGGTTTCATTCAAATAGAAATGCATCAAAGAACTTAGCAAGGGTACGATCGGTACCCTCCGATAAGCGGGGATTGAGTTGCAAAGAAATGACTTGAAGTGATTGGAAATGCGATTGAGAAGCTCGGAAACGCCCAAAAGTGATTGGAAATGACCTCGCGTTGCACGGAAATGGGGTTGAGTTGCACGGAAACGCCTAAAAGTGATTGGAAATGACCTCGCGTTGCACGGAAATGGGGTCGAGTTGCACGGAAACGCCCAAAAGTTATTGGAAATGACCTCGCGTTGCACGGAAATGAGGTCGAGTTGCACGGAAACAGCCAAAAGTGATTGGAAATG
>JAIXOJ010000132.1 GCA_027486835.1 Chitinophagaceae bacterium | reverse complement strand
TTTTGTACTTGCTTGACATAATGGTGATTTTTGGCTAATATAATTGTTTTGTCCAAACGAATGCCAGTTGCAAACTGGCTCATTAAAAAGGCACGAGTGGCCTGCTAATGAAGAACACTCGCGCCAGTTGAGCCAGTTGAGCCAGTTGATTCACCTAAGTAATCACTCTAGTTTATCTGGACTTTTTTTATAAATTTCGATAAGCCAATCTCTATGCGTTACTCCATCGATATCATATTCAGTTAAATCACACATATATGACTCCCTACCAGTGAACACTGCCCTAATTATCATATTTGATAGAATTTTAGGGGGGTATCCAGGTATGCATATTTGGTAGGTATTATTTGTATGTAAAAACCGCCCTTTGAATCCAATTCTAAATCGTAGTGCTAAACTGTCTATTTTACTTTTATTTCTTCTGGAAAAGGATAGCAAGTCAACACTAGAACTATCTATCATAACTCCATCTTTAAATTCTCTAATAAATGTACCTTTTGCTTCTTCAATTGTGTACCCAAATAACATAAATCGTGCTCCAGCAGAATCGACATTTGAACAAAAATCAGATGCTTGTCTTTGCAATACGGTGTCTTGTGCCAAACTTTTGTCTAAAGTTAGAAACAAAATAACCAAAAAAATAATAAATTTCATGATAAAACAAATTAGTATTAAAAATTAAAAAAATTCACTTTAATCATTTATTCAATTACCATAAATCCAAGTACATTATCTACAAATTTTTGGAAGGAAACTACTCGGACATTTTCTCTACCCCAAGAAACAGTTCTCATTAAGATAGTTTCGTTTAATTTATTAACTAGAAAGGCTTCAACAGAAATAGCCCAGTGTGTGAATTCCAAATGCCCGAATAATCAATTAGCTACATCAATAGTAAGCATTAATAATTCAATCCTAAAGTTGGTATATGATGTTGAAACAAACAAAATCTGCATCCGACTTATGCACTTTCAGACCAAGGCCTCCTTGCCAATGGCTATCTATTACATATCGAATATTGTGCTGATGAAAAACTTTTGAATAGATGGATGAATGTGGCGTGATATAAACACCAGCAATCTCATTAAAAATAAATCGCCCCATTAAAAACGAATGCCCCATATATATTCCTGCTAAAAGTGATGAACGTTTCAACGAACTATTATCAATTTGTTTGTTTGCATCCACCTTCAAACAATTATAATAAGCTTGTACACCCACCACTATTGCATGGATGCGACCTATTTGTTTGGCCGTTTCTACAAAACCTCCTGCGGCATATAAGCGTTGATACCTGCCAATAGGACCTGCATAGCCCTGTTTTGCAACATAAAGCATCCCAAAAGAAAAATTCCAAGGGCGTGTTTGCCAATATTTGTCATGCACCCTGTGGAGTTTGGGCAATCCATTCCCCTCAGGATGATAAACCAATGAAGCAGAATTTGTTATCCAATTAAGACCAGTATTTGGCCGTTTTTGGTTTCCATTGGATAAATGGTGAAACGTACTTCTTAACTCTACAGAAAGATGTGGCGTCAGGTGAAAGCCAAAACCTCCAGCCAACTGAACATAAGGATTAAAACGAACGCTATAGTTTAGGTTGAACGAATCTATATTGGACTTTGGATTGAAAGGGTTATCAGAATAGCTCAGACCCAAAGCACCTCGATAAAAGAAATTTACACGAGGAGATAGCCGATAAACAGGTTGAATAAAATAAGAAGCCATAAGTGAATTGCCGAGAACAGGAGTGCCATAATGCACATATTGCACCTGCCAACCAACCCTAGGAAAGGCACTACACAAGTGGTAAGTTGCAGAGTCAAAGGCTTGTTTGCCATACTCAACCCCAAACCCAAAAGGATGTGCACCACCAATGGGTTTTACCACTGGTGTGTGCACAATGGTGCTGCCATAATCTGCACTGTAACTAAATACCGTATGTGTAGGGCTACTTTTTTTATACTCGGGCATCAACTGTGCATCAGTCTGATGCCAATTGATTGTTACGAGAAAAATAATAAAGAGCCTAATAAGCATTTTTTCTCTGTGCGGTATTCTATTTTTTTGTGGGTTTTGCATAACCATCAAGAACCAATAATTGAAAACCTACAGATTAATTCGGAGGCCAGTTGCAAAGGAGGCAAGGTTTAGGTTGGAAGTTAGAGCAACTTCATTTTCTTTTACAAATACCCTATCTGTATTACTAAAATATGTCGTTTTACTGTGGTAATAGGACAAACGTGCAAGATTGGGCAAAAGAAATTCTATAAAGAGTTTCTTTCGCACTCGGTAAGCAATACCTGGAGAACAGTACAAAAAGCCATTATAAGAATTGGTAGTTCGGTAATGCGAATAACTCAATCCTGCCCCTACTTCGCTAAAAGCGTACAAAGCAGAAATAATCTTTTCATATTTTCTATTGAATACACTAGCACTATAGGTGTTTCTATCGCCTGTTTGGGCATAGCCCCCTATATAAATTGTGCTAGAATAAGTATTTGATAAATAGCCCGCAGAAATACCATATACATCGTTATCCTTAAAAGCCTTACCGATGGAAATGACAGCTGTTGGATTTTTGCTCGAGTACGAGTAGTTTGTATTTGGATAATAGTCTACCTGATTGTAACTTGCTTGCCCACCAATAATCCAAGATCCTTTTTTTATTTGGGCATTTATTGCAGTAAATAAAAAAAAGCTAAAAGTGAATAATAATTTAGGATTCATTTTTAAACATTTAAACAGAATATGATAGTTACATTTTAATCAGCCCAAAATGAATTAATTAATAACTCCAAGGGGCAACAAAGTATGGCTAAAAAAAACCAAAAGGATTAAACACTACTCTACCACCACCTTAACTAGACAATCAAGCTTATTTAAAAACTGCAGAAATTTCTTGATTACATAGTATCCCCCAGAACCAGTATCAATTACATAAATCCAAGTATCTGGCTCTTGAAAAGACCTAAGGAATTTGTGTGCCCTACCTTCGTAATCTTTAGTTATTTTAATAGGATTATCGATGCACTTTTTTTGGATAAAATCATCTATTTTATCAATTAATGTATCATCCTCCGCCATTTTTTCTTCCTTGAATTTTAAGCTGATTGTACTGTCCATTTCCATTCTAACAAATTCAAACTCGAATTTTAAATCTTTCAAACTTAATGGGAAAGGTTCATTTGGGTATAGCATTTTTCTGTATTCCTCAGGTTTAAGTCCTTCATACCAAAATACTATATCATTTGTGTCAATATCTTTATCGGAAACGTCATAAATACGTCCAGACTTCGATTTCCAGCACATATAGCTTACACCAAAAGTCAAATGCCCACAAATATTCGCCCATAGCGGTATAATGGAAATTGTACCCTTCTCATATACATGTTGCCAGTGAGGATAAAAATTCTTATACCCTGAAATGGTTGCCATAGCAACTTGCTTAAAAGAACTAATTCCTGTTTGACGCATAAAATCGGCGGTGAGTTGCTTATTGGCAATTTGCATGAATTCAAATGATAGGTCTAGGTCATAATTAGATTTAAAACTTCTTATCCACTCATAAATTGGGTAGTATAGCGTATTATCAGGGTGCTTGTAATATAGACACAAGTTCCTATCAAGGCCTTCTATCCAAAACTTAATTTCACTGCAATCAACTATTTTGTCAGAAGGTTGGTATATCTTTTCAGAATCAGATTGCCATAAAATAATTATTTCAAATAGATGTGCCCCAATATATATTCCAGCCGACATTTTTGAAATTACATCCTTCTCATAAAAAAATGGGCGAGATGAAGACCAATGTAAAGAATCAAATTCATTAAAATCAAGGGATGACAACCCAAGAAAATGGGGAAGCCATTCACTTAATTTAACATCCAAGCAATTAATAAATTGCTCAGAAATTTTGAAATTAAAATCCATTTCAAATATTTTTTCCCACATACCAAACCCCTTATATTTAGTAATACACCAAGCTCTTTTTTGTTTCATAATATAATTTGAGAAAATTGAGGACTTTTAAAATGGCAATATTTAACCACGTAACTATGTTAATATTATTTTATTTTTCTTCTATACTAAATCGTCAATTAAATGAATCCATCTGCATTACGATAACCTCAGCCGAACCTGTCAATAGTAAATACGTGAGAGCATTCAAGTGAAATTAAATAAAAAAAGATTGTTGCACATGCAAAATATCGCAGGTGCAACAAGTGTCAAAATTAAATTACATTTTCAGTATTATAAATTCACACGTAAACGCTAATTCATAAATAGCAAATTCTGTCAATACTGAACCCCCATTTGTTATTATAGCTTGGCAGATAAGCCCAATCAAGATAACACCCCCAATTGTAAGAACTTCTGCTTTTATAGTTGCAAAATTATTGGGGTCTGCTTTTTTTAACTGATTAAAATATGTTATAACTAATTCGGTGGTGGCCATTGTAGCATACTGTAAATTTCGTCTACGTGCCATTAGTTCATTAACGATATCTACCCATGCCATTGGAGGAGCGACCGGTACTTGCACTGGGCTTGTAGATCTACTGATATAATTATACCCAATGACACCAGGATAATCGAAATACAATTTTGCTTCAATAACTCTTGAAGCTTGATATGGATCGGGAAAGTATTTTGCATTATGTAAAAAGCTATTAATAGGATAATTATAGCCAAGCACCCATTGACCAACAGCGGGTTTGTCACACCACTGTTTTGCTAAGTCTCTATAGCCTACAACTTCGTACGAACCTTTAAGCATTTCTGAAGCGGTTTGTGCATTTTTTATTTCAAATATTTCTCCGGTTAAGGTATTTGCAATATCAGCATACCCATTATTTCCATAAGCTGGATTAGGGATGGAATATTCCACAAATGCTCCCGATGTACTTCTAACATAATCCTCCTGTATCAATAAGTGAGCAATTAACGCCTTAGGCTGAAAATTTATACTTGTACTTCCAGGTGCTTTCCTTGTGCCATGGCATTTTCCAGAACCAGCATCATTTGTATCATCATAAAGTAGCTTTAAAATTGCTTTGTCATCACTAGATAAGTTAAAAGAAGCCAATGGAACAGTAAACTGCTGTGAAGTAGTAATACAGCCATCTGAGGGGTTAATGCCAGTAATTTCATAAGTACCGGCAGGAACATTTGAAAAAATACCACCATTTATTTTAATGTACTGCGTTGACATTCCATCAATAGATTTTATTTTCCAATTTTTAGTTGATGAAATGGAAGCAACAACATAACCAGATGCTTTTCCATCATCATTGCCAATATTAGCACTTGAAATATTAAATGTAGGATTTGTACAAGTTGTAGGCACAACAACATACGGATTTGAAATTGTACCACCGTAAACGTCTGTTGCAGAAATGGTATAAGTACCAGCAGGTAGGTTATTATATGCAGTTCCTGTAAGTGTATATGTTATACCTGTAGAATTGTTTGTACATAAAAAAGTTACACTATTTGTTGGTCTTGGAGAAATCGTATTTGTTACATCAATTACTCCTACCCCTAACCCATTCCCCGCAGTAATTTGAGTATTTGGCACATTAATTTGTACTGTTCCAGAGCATGTAACAACCCTTGATGTTGTAGAAAAAGTTGTAACCGTACCATCCTTTGAAGTTATAGTTATTTTGTAACTTCCAATTGATAATCCCGTATAAACCATAGTGCCACTTACTGCTTGCCCGCTGATGTTGTTTCCACTTTGGTCAAGACAAGTAATGTCATAATATTTTGCATTATTTTGACCATTAGTAGAAGTTATATTGCTGATTGTAATGCTGCCATTTCTTTTGTCAAAATCAGAGCAAGTAAATAATATATTGCATTTTATACCTGCTTTTTCAGCAATTGTAAATGAACCTGATGCATTACAGAAATTTTTATCAACAACATAATATGAATACATACCTGGCCAAAATCTTTCTATTAAACCTTTTCCGTTGTCAACTAAAGTAATAGATTGAGGTGAACCTGGGGTTCCAGTGAAAGGTAAACTCAGGTCACTTGTTATGGTATACCATAGGTAGGGTTTGTTGTTATCGTTAGGATCACCAAAGTAAGCTGTTCCATTATGACTAAAATAATCTGCATCAGTTATAATTGGCATTGGGCTAAAAGTGTAACAGTTCTTTGGTCTGACCAGAAGATTGTTTTCGCATTTGTAAATATTTTTTTTCTTATAACTAGTAACCCATTCATAATTAACATACTCCCAATTACCTATTTTAAGAGAGCCTCCAACACAAACATTATACAAACCAGGATATAAATTTGAGATAGTTACCTCTTCCTCATTACGAAATATGTCATCTTGGCTATAGACCTCTCCAATAACATCATTACCATTTTTATTTGAAATACTCCATTTTAAGTCATAATCAGAACACCCACCACAACCTACTAATTTAGCATTTGCTTTAATCGAACCATCCGCCAAGCCTGGCGTTGCTTCCAGGTTAGCATAAGGGGTAAAACCTTCCCAAGCAAAATATTGTGCTTTTGCACATTCAAGCCCTATAAATTTTAAGTGATGCTCTTTTATAGTAGGTATCATGCCAAAAAGCAGTGATACAAATAAGATTAATTTTTTCATTTATTTCGTATTTATTTGTTCAATATTTCATCACATTTGCCTTATAAAATATATTGCCGCAACGAAGCACTAACTTGTAATAGCCAGCAGCTATCTGTTGAGTTTGAATTGGAAGAGTATAACTACCAGGAGATAACACTCCAGCGGAATTGTAATAAACTTGTTTGCCTTCAACCGTGTAAAGCTTTGTAGAAACTTCACAAGCTTCTTTTATCTCGAAATCCATATTTATACTACTGTTGAAAGGATTAGGATATGTCCTTAACGGTATAGCTGAAAAGGGAATATCTCTATTTACTTTGCCAGTTTTAACTAAAGCCAGAAACAAAGGCCTCTGTGGTTCTTTGCTCCTTGGCGTAAATGCTTGTATGTTTCCAGATAAATATAAGCCGCTATCGGAATTGGTTAGCTGTAAAGTTGCAGACTGGAATATCGTTGATTCAAGTCTTTTTGAACTATAATGACTTATTTTACTATACTTAAATTCCTTGAACATAATGGATTCAGGTGTAAACAATGCGTGAATAGGCTGTCGAATACTGTCGTCTTCTATCCAAAGCCCATTGAGGCTATCGTTGTGAGGTTCCAATGCAACTTCCAATTTGTTTGCTTCAACCACATGCTGCCCACTCCAATCGTATTTAAGTAAATAGCCTTTATAAATCCCACCCACTTCTGTGATTGTTGCTTGGTGATTTACTTTCCTATATTTATTTGGTACACCTTTGTTTGGCAAAACAGCTTGTGCAGCTTTAATCTTACTTGCAAGAATCCCAGCAATTTCTGCATTTTCTGGCAATTTTTCCAAAAGCTCTTCCAGTGCTAAATTGTGCCCCCTTTCAACAGAACGCGCCAACCAAAATTTTGCACTGTCTTTGTTTACTGCTACTCCATAACCATTCCTAAAACATAGTCCGTAATAATACATGCTGTTTGCTTTATCCTGCACAGCCCCATGTGCAAATAATGCTGCGGCTTGCTTATAGTTTTGTGTACAACCAAGTCCTTTATACAACATGTATCCTTTAAAAAAAATACCATGCGCTTCCCCCATTTCAGCAGCTTTGCTATAGCACAAAAAGGCAGTATTAAATTCCATTGACTCCCGGTAAATCGTGCCTAGGTTGTACCAAGCATTGGCATAGCCAGCATTAGCAGCCATCGTAAACCACTGCAATGCTTTTAAAGAATCTTTCTTGCCGGCTAGTCCATTATTATATATCACACCCATTGCATTCATTGCTTCTGCATTGCCTTCATCTGCGCATTGTGCAAATAATTCCATTGCCTTTGAAGGCTGCTTGTTAGCCCCTTCTGCGTGTATGTAGGACTTTGCCATCTCCATTCGGAAATGTGTTAGACTATCATTAGTATTTTGTGCATTTGCGTAAAAAAAAGCAAAAAGGCTTGCCCATAAAAATATTTTATTCATTTTTTAGTTTTTAAAAATGATTGAATTTGTTGATCCCCCTAAATATTATACAATAAACCATTGCTTTTTACTACTATAAAAAAGCCTTATTTTCATTACCATGAAAATCCTCCATCATTACCATTTTGATTTGCCCTAACAGAGATAATCAATCTGGCTATAATGGGTGGAGGATTCATAATCATTTTAAAAAGCATCTGAGCCGTATTGTCAGGATCAGTAATCAAATTCTTTTGCAATTCTGCAAGTTTTTCGTTGAAAACGGCAAGGTCGTTCATCGTGGCTGCACTATCTAGGTTTGCAGTAAGCCCATATTTTTTGGCTAGTTCCCACTGAAACTTGCTTCCTATAGCGGCAAGTATTTTATTTTCATATACACTTTCCTTTGCACCTCTAAGGCTGTCCTTTACCTCTTCTGGGTTAGGAGAAACCTCAATATTCAACAAATCTGTTGCTTCACTGGTAGCGATGTCACCGACGGCTGCCTTAATGTCGCCATTTAACTTGTGGGTTTTGGTGAGCATTTTTAAATGGGTTTTTGCTCGCTTTTGTACCACTACTCTTTTAATGGTATCGCCGTAAGCGTCGATGACCAATTTAATTGTAGTAAAGCTAGCTCCTTGATTTTTTAATTTTTTAATTTCAGCTGCTTCTGCAATGATGGCAGGCTTAATGAGTTGCGCTTCCTTAGGCGACAAACTGAGTAGGTTTACATTGTCTGTCAACAAAACTGTTGCAGTAGAGTCCAAGGGTTGGGCTGAAATACGGGTTGTGCAAACGAAAGCACTGCACATTAGTGCGAAGAAAAAAATAAATCTTCTCATAACTGATTGTTTTTGTTAAAAAATGAATGTATAAAAAAGTATTAACTTAAAAATTGATTAATGTCTTAAAACCATACCCTTACGCCTGCATCCGTCACTATAAAAGGGCGTTCTTTTCCTTTGCTATCCTCTGGCACCATCAATAACAAAGCATTTTTAGGTATGTGCTGAAACACCATTTGTTTGGTGGCATCTCCTGCCATTTGTTCACCCATTTTTATCCAATTTGTTCCCCAACAATAGAGGGAATATTTTTTTTGTGGATGGAACTTTAGATACTTGTCTTGTTCGTGAAGTACAATTGTATGCCAGTGTAGGGTATCCGGTTGCAACAATTGCTGGTGCTTATAACCTACCGCAATTGGATAACCTACAGGCCGTAATTGTTTATTGATTAATTGCATAGGAAGGTAAACAACACCTTTGCTCATTTTGGTAAAACGGGCAATATTGTTTTTTACCCGACCCCACCAAACCAACCGCCAGTCAAGCGAATTAAAAACACAGGCATACACAATATTTGCTACACCAACTTTTGTTTGGGAAGTACGCACAGGAATATCCACATCTTGCGTTTCCCAATATTCGTCAGTAACATCCTTGTAGTTTGTGGTTTGTAGGATTCCAATTGGCAGCTCACTTGCGGGCAGAATTGTAGCTAAAGTGCCCATTTGCTTTGAATAGGTAGTGCGTAATACTTTACCCGGTTCTCTTACCAATCTGAACTTTCTTGGCAAATCTTTCCCTAAGGTGTCAAGCGTTTTTTTGGGTGCAACTAATAGGGTTGGGGAAGCATATATAAAATGTGAACCGGAGGATGTAGCCCAAAAAGGCACAAAATCTACAGCGGCTGGTATGCCCTGTGAGCGCAAAGCAAATACAGTCGCTGCTGCCGCATCTTCACATGCACCTTTTTTTCTGAACAACAATTGTAATGCGCCTAATCGAGGTAACGGTTCTTTGCGCGTTTCCACATTAAAAGTACCAGTGAACCAACTATAATTGTCCGCTTCAAAATAGTCAAGCACTTCTTTTGGACTCTTTCCTTTAGCACTATCCATCAATGGTGCAAATCGTTGACTGTAAGCAGCTCGCCAATTTTGTAAAGGTTCTATACTTGTCCTATAAGGCAATAGATATTCGAGGAAATCCTCTATAGAAATTTTTTTAGTCCATTCCAAATTCCATGCTTGAAAGGCCCGATTAATATTGTCTATTAAGTAATCACCTTTTATGCTATCAATATCTCGATAAATGTTAGGTACTGGATGAATTTTAGGTGTACTTGCTTTGAGTTGATTAAAAGCGTTTACTGATGAATCAAAATTGGGATAGTCTAATTCATTAAATGCTAGTTTATTTCCTGTACTGTCGGCCCAATAAAAATTATAGGAACGATGAATATCCATATTGGCAACTAAAAAATTAATCGCTTTTATCTTCAAAGAATCCTTTAATAAATAAAAATAATTTAAAGCTTTTTCCAGTTCTTTTTTATTCGCTTTGGCTTTTTCTACCACAGCCGACACCTCTTTGGGGTATTTAGTTTGGGCTTGTAGAGTCAAAGAAAAGCACAAGAAAAAAATAAGCAATGAACAATTTAACCATAATTGTCGAATCATCTTGCAGCTTGTTTATGTTGGTTATCTAATAATTTATTGGCTTCCTCCTTATAATAAGCCACCTCCTCCGAAGCAATTTTTGGCTTCAAGTAAACAATTTGTGCCGCCATCTTTTCTGCTAGTATATCAGCTTTGGCATAGCCATATAATTTCATCAGCCCAAATTTTGGTGCAAAACGGTGTGGTTCTATATTGGCAGCGAGGGTATAGGCTTGTATTGCCTCAGGATACTTTTCTAGTTGAGCATAACAGTTACCCAAATCCATATAAGTATTTGGATTGGAGCTAAAGCGCAATGCCTCTTTATATTTTTTGATGGCTGCTCCGTAATATTTGTTTTTTACGAGCATATTAGCGTACCCCCACCAATAATAGGTTGATTCATTTAAGGTGTTTTTTAATGCGTCCATCTCTTGCAATCCTTCTTGTTTATCTAGGTCATTGGTAGATGCTACTAATGTTTCGCACTGGTGGAAGGCTTTTGCCAGAGAGAGTAATTTTATGCAGAGCCATAAAGTACAAAAGACAAGCGCAGTTTTTAATAAGATATTATGGAAAATCTGTTGAGTGATTCGTTGTGCAAACTGATGAAGTGGTGCAAAAAATGGGCATGGTTGTCGATAGCTATTGGCGCAACACACTCCCGTATAGATGATAAACAAAGCCCTAACAGGGAAGGCCTGAACCGTGAAATTAAAAATAGACATGACAACAAAACTGATAATGCCAAAATAGGCAAAGGGCTCTTCATTTACTAAAGGAATGCCTTGCAAAGGAATGGGGGTAGCTACCTTTTTACTAGTAGCGTCTGTTTGAGTGTTTTCATGCAACTGATTGCTGGTAGTACATGGGATAATTAATACTGCTATTAATATAGCTGCAAACAAAACCAACCCAATGATGCCACCTTCAAATAAATTTTCCACGAACTCATTATAGCTCATGTGTACAAAACTGGCGGTATCTATTTCCTTTGCCGATGCATTATTACTTGCAAAATACTGGGCTTGTGCTAGGTTATAATCATGCTCAAACTGACCATAGCCACTGCCCAAGATGGGCTGTTTGGCTATTGCCTGTAGGCTGATTTTCCAGATAAACCATCGCCCATCGGAAGATGCCTGTTTACTTTGGTAAAGCCATAAAAATGCGCCTATCCCGATACCTAAAGCTGCAACACCACTTAATACCATCCAAAGACTGCTAATGGATTTTTTCCATTTGCTCAGTAATTGATATTGATAGTTGAGCAAAAGCAATACACTGCAAGCTGCACCAATACATGCTGAACGGCATTTTAAAAGAATCAAAACAATCACTCCTAAAAAGATAACCGCTAACGCTAAGTAAGCCATCCATTTTTGGCTATTAACAACAACTAACAACAATGCAGGCAGTGCCATTGCTATAAACATGGCTGTAACATTGGGGTTTTCATTGCTGCCAGTGACCGTAAAAAAATCATTCATACTTGGAACTACACCAAATTGTTGTAGGATGCAAACAATGGATTCGATACCTACGAAAATCATCACGATTTTACTTATGGTAAGTAGGGTAACAGCCCTCATATCATACAGTAGGGAGCAACTCAAGAGCAATAAGGCATCGATTAAAATGATATAATGCCTGAGGTTGATGCCACCATCCTTATTAATCACACCATTTAGGAAATAGTAAGCTGCTAAGACCCCAAAACAAATAATCGGCAAAGGATGCGGAATTTGAATAGGCTGTTTGTACTTGACAAAGCGTACGCCTGCCGCAATAGCAATAGCTGCTGCACTGAGGGTGTAGAAAAAATAAGCAGCAAGGGTGGTTGGGCCAAAGCCTTTGCAGTTGATAAGCGAGCCTAAAAACAGTAGGCTAAACAAAGCAACTAAAAGTTTATTGTTGGGCAGTACCTTCGAATTGTTGAGCATGATGTAAAACCCAATTTTTCTTTATTTGTGGAGATTTGCAGACACTATTGCTTTGTGTGAGGCGGTAGGAAACTTTTGCTAAATGCAGAACCTACGCACAAATAATGCTAACCTCATCGCTTAACACACTTACCCCTTTCGTATTTACGATATAGAAATACACATAGTAGGTTGTCTTGGGAATAAGCCCTTGGAAATATTTTTTTCTACTCTTGTTTAAGTCAACCAATATGTTACCAGAAAATGCGTCTTTTGGTACTGATAATTGTCCTAAAGCATTGATTACAACCCCTTTAGACAAGGGAGCGTCTGTTAAAATACAACCATAGACAGCCTTATCTACTGTGGCACATTCGGCTTCTATCACGCCTACAGTGCCTCTAGTAACTTTTACGTCAGTTGGTTGATTGGGCTTGTTGGTTGGTTTATTTTTTTTATTGTCGGTAGGGATAAAGCCCGACATCAACACAATGTTTTCATCACCATTAGCAATATTATCAACATAATCTGCTAAGCCGTTTAACATTTTAATTGATGCATCTAGGGTGTTTACGTAGGCAGGTTTTTGAGCAATTCCTCCGCGCCTATATGCAACAGTGTTTGTTAATAAATCTGCTTCCATTTTGGCAATGGCTGCATCATCGGACGGAGGTTTTGGAAAGGTTGTGGCATTGCCAATTACTCCTTTTCTCACAGCCTCTAGGCGGGTAGATATTTTTTCACCTTTGTCTTTTCTATAACTTCTGCTGCATCGTACTAACATAATTTATCTTTTTAAGTGTTAATAAGCAGCAACACTAGTTATTTTTTTGTGCAGCAGAATGTGGCCAAATGGCTATTTCTTTTTTGAGAAACGGTATTTGGTGAAATGCTTATTGGCCAATAAGATAGCAAATAATAATTAATACAAAATAGCCAAATGGCTAATTTTAATTTATGCCATACATAGTACTACAGCCCGAATCAATAAAACTTTGCCAGCTTGGTAATGCCTTTGCCTAGGCTAATGGTCATTAATTCTGCACTAGTATTTACCTTAAAATATTCGCTTAGTTTTTCGTAATGTTTTTTTATTGCCGATTCGCTTTTGTGCATCAGTTTTGCAATCATTCGTTTATCGAAGCCTGCGGCATTTAACTGTAAATATAAAATATCATCTTTGGCTAAATGTGAAAAATTGGTTTGGATAATCTGATTAGTGGCTTTAAGCTGCTTGTGCAAATCGGTTTTGTATTCTAGCATTACGTCGATCACTAGATCATTTCCGTTCACTATTTGGTCAACAAAGGTTTTTAATACATCGGGATTATTATAAACAGTATAAGGAAAAGAATCTTTGTGTATTAGGTATTTTGCCAAAAAACCACTGCCGCCTTCTGCTAAAAATTCGCTAATCAATTGAATGGAAGAATGGGTGGATAAACCTACAAATTTTATGTCTGGCCAAAGTCGCTTACCAATGATGGTGGCTAGTAAACCATCGCATTTGGGCATTTCCATGTCTATAAAAACAATAGTGGGTAAATTTCTTTGTTCGCTTAGTTTGATGATTAAATCCTGACCTTCCTTAGCCGCAAAGGCAAATTTTACACCACTCATTTCTTTGATTGTATGCTTAATAAGGCGTGCATCTTCCTCTTTGTCTTCTGCAAAAGCGATGATGGGTATGGGTTTATACATTGTTTAGTATTTTATGTTTTTTACAAAATGGAATGCGCTTGTATAAGCTGATAGATTTAAAAATAAGTAAAATCACAAGATACTTTCGCTTAAGTAAACGTTGCCAATAGTTCGAAAAATAATCAGAACTTATTGAATTGGCTGAAAAAGAATCTTAAAAAACTTTGTATTTAGGTGCATAAAAGTTTTTCGCAGTTGTTAGTTAAACCTCAGCCAAACCCCTCTCCGAAAGGCGAGGGGCAAAACAAAAAACTTTTATGCACCCTTGTATTTTTATTCATTTGCTTACTTTTCTTATGGCGTTAAATTGACCTTGCTGTATTTAGCCTTGCTAGGTTAGGCACAACACTTGTGGGATAGGGGGGTAACACTTGCAGGGTTTGTGGCAACTCTTGCAGGGTTTGTGGTAAACCTTGCAGGGTTTGTGGTAAACCTTGCAGGGTTTGTGGTAAACCTTGCAGGGTTTTGGGTAAACCTTGCAGGGTTTTGGGTAAACCTTGCAGGGTTTGTGGAAACTCTTGCAGGGTTTGTGATAAACCTTGCAGGATTTGGGGTAAACCTTGCAGGATTTGGGGTAAACCTTGCAGGGTTTGGGGTAAACCTTGCAGGGTTTGTGATAAACCTTGCAGGATTTGGGGTAAACCTTGCAGGGTTTGGGGTAAACCTTGCAGGATTTGTGGTAAACCTTGCAGGGTTTGGGGTAAACCTTGCAAGGTGAAATTGTCATCAAAGCAAAAAGAAGTGGTTTGATGGCTCTACTAGTATCGCAACATTAATAGAATTACTATCATCGTTTATCTGAAATGCATACTTCCAAACAATAGCAATCATTGGTTGGGTGCATAAAAGTTTTTCGCTCCCCAAAATTAAACCTCACCCCAACCCCTCTCCATTGGAGAAGGATCTGAAATCTTTGCCTAGCATTGATTAAAAGATATTTTTTCACTTTGTTTATCTGGCGATGGTAACCTGTTTTTCGGTAGTTAGTATTTATCAAACTTCAACAGCATAGCGGTATGATACCGTAACTGCGAAAAACTTTTTGCACCCAAAAATGCAGGTGACTGACCCAAAAGTTTTTCAATGGTCTGTACTAATGCAGATGACTGACCATACTGTATTAAGCTTATTATTACAAGTGTCACATACTACTACATCGTAAATGCAACATTGCCTGTATAGAATTGGATACATACGCACAGCGAAACAGCTACAAATTATTCACCCAAAGACCCGTTTTCATTTATCCACTTTATCTCCAATCATTAAACTTGACCAATTAACCCTATTTTATTGAAATAGAAAGCTTTCTTTTGCAGCTTTTTTGTGGCAGCATAATAATTTGTAATACCATCATTTGTATGAATCAATATGAAACGTTGTTGGGGCATGTATTGGCCAATGGCATCAACAAAACCGACCGCACGGGGGTAGGCACCCGCAGTTGCTTTGGCTACCAGATGCGCTTTGATTTGAACCAAGGCTTTCCAATGGTTACCACCAAAAAGCTGCATTTGAAAAGCATAATTCACGAACTACTTTGGTTTTTGAAGGGCGAAACCAATATTGCCTACCTTAAAGAAAACGGTGTACGTATTTGGGATGAATGGGCGGATGCTCAGGGGGAATTGGGGCCTGTTTATGGCAAACAATGGCGTAATTGGGAGGGGCCAGAAGGCAGTAGTATAGACCAAATTGCTGATGTGGTAGCGCAAATACACAATAACCCTGACAGTCGAAGACTAATAGTAAATGCGTGGAATGTGGCCGATCTGCCTCGCATGGCTTTGATGCCTTGCCATGTACTGTTTCAGTTTTATGTGGCGGATGGGAAATTGAGTTGCCAATTGTATCAAAGAAGTGCGGATGTTTTCTTAGGGGTACCTTTCAATATTGCCTCTTATGCCTTGCTTACCATGATGATTGCACAGGTCTGTGGGCTACAATTAGGAGATTTTGTACACAGTTTTGGCGATGTGCACCTATATAATAACCATCTGGAACAGGCTCAATTGCAACTGAGCAGAACGCCTTATCCATTTCCTACGATGCACATAAACCCTGGTGTTACCGATATTTTTGGTTTTAAATACGAAGACTTTACCCTTACTGATTACCAATGCCACCCAGCCATCAAGGCAACTGTGGCCGTATAAAACCCCATTAATTTATGCAAATAACCCATATAGTAGCTGCTTCAGAGAATGATGTGATTGGCGGAAACAACCAATTGCTCTGGAAACTACCGAGAGATATGCGTTTTTTTAAAAACAAAACCTGGGGGTTGCCTGTGGTAATGGGTCGTAAGACTTTTGAAAGCTTGGGTAGTAAGCCACTTAAAGGTCGGCTGAATGTGGTTGTTTCTAGTGAGGTTGTGCCGTCTGAAAAGGAAGGTTTGCTGGTATGGGTAACTAGTTTTGAGCAGGCAATACAACATTGCGAGCAAGCGCTATACAAAGAATTAATGGTGATTGGAGGGGGCAAGTTGTATGCAGCCACGCTACCCCAAACCACCAAAGTGTTTTTAACCCTTGTACACACTTCCATAACTGGCGATACCTACTATCCCACTTTGCCTTCCGAAGAATGGACATTGGCTTTTGAAGAGTCTTTTGAAGCAGATGACACCCATTTATTCCCCCTCAGTTTTCAAACTTGGGTAAGAAAATAATCCTGATAATTCCATGCAAGTATGTTGTGTGTAAACTGAGGGTTTTAGGATTAAAAAAATAACCATCACCCATTTACTGATAAATTTCATTTTGACATTATCACCAAAGTGAACAATTTCAAATCGACATAATATTTAAATAACGATGGACTTAATTGAAGTTGTTTACGCCTACGCTTTCCCGCTTCTTTGGTTGTTAAGGAGCGTATTGCCCAAGAAGATAGCAAGGATTTGGTTGTTGCCGCTTATGGTTGCACTTAATCTTAGCTTGGTAGTATTTTCCTTTGCTTTAGCCAAAGAGATGTACAGTCTTTACCAATTGGCAAAAAGTTTTGGCTTTCAATTGTCCTTACAATCGCTCAAAGCGGTGGAATGGAGTTGGTGGTTGATTGTGCTGCGCAATAGCTTAACCGTGTTGTTGCCGTTACTTTTTTTAAAGCGAACGATTGCCAAAGGCATTGGCCTTTCTGCGGTAATGCTGGGTTTGTTTTGGTGGGATGTGATAGCATCCTTATTCCTACATAACCCCATCCGTTTTCCGAAAGATGAGGCTGTAAATTGGATAACAGCCATGAACTATGGGTCGTTTATGGTAGGTCTGCTTGGTTTGCTCTATCTATTTAGGTATTATGGAAACAAAGAATAGGGAAGTAAGCTCTGGATGCTGCGTGCGTACTTCCCTGTCTATTTATACCTATGCCAGAATAGGCAGGCAACCATTTATTGGTCTAATGGGGTATAACTAAACCAATCTACATACGCATTGCTTTTGGCGGGTTTACCATTACCAGTTGCATACAAACCGAGCAGCACACCATTATAGCCGCCTGTAACCTCAGTGCCTAGAAAACGGGTGTTGAGGTTGCCCACAAGTTGTAAGCTTCCGTCTTTCATCTGCACATAAAAGGAGTACAGTTTTTTATTGCCTTTAACCACCAAAGTAGTGGCCTCGTCGGTTAAAGGAATCTCTTTAACGGTTTGGTGCAGACTATCTAGCACATAGCGCAAAGCCACCACTTTTCTATTGCCAGATTGATGAATAAACAAGTCGTAATGAAATAGATTGGTCATCATCAGCATAAGCCCTGCTTCCTCCTGCATATTAGAGGGTTTAAAGCGGAGGCTGGTGCGGAGTTCAAAATCGAAATGTTGCTGCCGTTTAGCCACGAAAGTGGGTGATAATAAATCGTTGAGCGAAGCGGCACTGCCCTTTAGGCGTAGAAAACCATTCTTTTCAGATAAGGAATAGTTGGCACTATCGGGATTGCGCAAATACACCCAATCATACCCCAATGTAGGTTCATTAAAATCAGTTTTGTAAGGCAATTGATAAGCCACCTTAGATTGGCTAAAGTTGGGTGGGGTTTGTGAGATAAAAGCCTCCGTTTGACCCACTTTGTTTACGACAGGCCATTGCCCCGCCGGCCATTCCACAGGCGTAAGACAGGTTTCCCTACCAATAAAATGAATGCCATCAATGGCTGGTCTAAACGCAAGATGCACCATCCACCAACTGCCATCGGTAGCCTGAACCATATCGCCGTGGCCCGTTCCCTGAATCGGGCTGTAAGACATTCTGTTCGTTAATATTGGGTTGTGGGGGCAGCTTTCATAAGGCCCCCAAATATTGGTGCTTCTGGCAATTGCTACCGAATGGCCATAGGCCGTGCCGCCTTCGGCTGTTTGCAAGTAATAGTATCCGTCTTTTTTGTACATGTGAGGACTTTCCACATAGCTGCCTCCGCTTCCCTTCCATAATTCTTTAATGGGGGATAGCAGTTGCCCAGTTTTAATATCAATTTCCGATTGATAAATAGCTCTAGGGTCGGAGGGTTTATGGGCACGGTTAGAAACGAAATAAGAACGACCATCCTCATCAAAGAAAAGGGAGGGGTCAATGCCATTTTGCGCTACACTAATGGGTTCGCTCCAAGGGCCAGCAGGGTTGGTGGCTGTCACGTAAAAATTGTGGTATTCCCTATCGCCCGTAACCAAGGTTACTACCATGTAAAAAGTTCCCTTGTGGTAACGGATGGTGGGCGCATAAATACCATTACTGGGCTTACAGCCTGCTAAGGGTAGCTGCGAAGCACGATCGAGCACATTGCCTATCTGTTTCCAATGTACCATATCGATACTATGCCAAATGGGTACCCCAGGAAAATACTCAAAGCTACTGTTGACCAGATAATAGTCATTACCCACTCTGCAAATACTAGGGTCAGGGTAAAAACCAGGAATCACAGGATTTTGATACCCTTGGGCAAAAGGACTGTGGCTAAAAGAAATACTACAAAATAGTAAGCAAAGCAAGTGGCGAAAGCGCATAAACGTAATTACGATAACAAGTGACAAATAAGTCATCAAAAGTATGGGAAGCCAAGTGGGTTCACTTGTTTGCAAGTGCAATATGATATTGCCCGCCGTTCAATTTTGCCAGAAATCTTCGCAATTGATTGCCATTTTACCATCAAAGTTGTTGTTTCTGTTTCTACTAAGTGCATTAAGCCTTTACTTTTACCGAATCGATAATGATACTACAATATATGAATACTACTACAGCAACTGAGCCTTGGCAAGAAGAAGATGTTGACTTACTAACCGAAAGTGCTTTTGGGTATTGCATCATTGTGTGGAATGATGAGGTTAATTCTTTTCATTGGGTAATAGAAACCCTCATGGAAGTATGCGGACATACCTTGGAACAAGCAGAGCAATGTGCGTTAATCATTCACCATAATGGTAAATATGCGGTAAAAGAAGGCAGCTTTGATGTGTTAAAACCTATGTGTGAGGCCATCACAGAAAGGGGTATTAACGCCACCATCGAGCAACATGCAAAATCATAGTTACTCACCCTTTTTTCTAAGCTAATGTCATTACAGGTTTTATCAGATAGGCTATGGTTTCCTCCTGTTTCTGATGCCCTAGAAGATGGATTATTGGCCATGGGTGGCGACCTAAACCCCGAAAGATTAATACTAGCCTACCAAAAGGGAATATTCCCCTGGTTTGATGGAGATGTGCCGCTTTGGTGGAGTCCTGATCCTCGGTTTGTATTGAAACCCAACGAATTAAAGGTGAGTAGCAGCATGAAATCTGTTCTGAAAAAAGGGTACTTTAGCTTAACCACTAATCAAGCATTTGCACAAGTGATTAACGAGTGTAGAAACAAAGAACGCAAAGGGCAGGACGGTACTTGGATAGGAAACGAAATAGTGGATGCTTACACTAAGTTGCACCATATGGGGTATGCGCACAGTGCTGAAACATGGTGTAAAGGCCAATTAGTGGGCGGCCTGTACGGAATTAAAATGGGTCAACTATTTTTTGGTGAAAGCATGTTTGCCCACCAATCCAATGCGAGCAAATACGCCTTTATCAACTATGTGGAACTATTAAAAAAGGAAGGAATTGTATTAATTGATTGCCAAGTGTACACCCCTCATTTAGAAAGCCTAGGCGCTGGCATGATAGACCGGCAAGCGTTTTTAAAATACCTTGAATTGTTTCTTTGAGAAAAAGATTGCCCTATATAACAACTATTTTTCTGGATTGTATAGATAAACACTAATCATAACATTCTAATTAGCACACAGCATCTACCCTCTATATCCATACATTCTTTCCACATCTCTTACTATGGTTTCCATCAATTGGTCTTGCCCATCGGGATCGTAGTTCTGCTTAAGGCTGCTGCCAAATACAAAGGCAACAGACTGCCAGAAACCTGCGTTAAAGCCGCCTTTATATTCTTTGATTATCTCGAAACAATTTTCGCCTGTTTCCCTAAAAATTAATTTCATCAACACCTTGCCTTGATACACCGATAGTTGGGTGAGTTTGTCGGCAAACTGTTTTCGCATTTCTTTTTCCTTTGAATGGATGATGGCTTTGCGTTTTTCTTTGTCAGTAACATTGACTAATTGTGCATTGATTTCGTTGATGGTTTTGCTGGCAGCTTTTGCATAAGGATAGGTAACATAAACGGCATTTCGCAATCTTGTCCACTCGTTCCAATATCTTTTCCATTTGGCATTCATTTTTGCATACACAAATACCTGTGGCATATAGCCCATTGGAATGGTATCGCCCTCTGGCGTTATAAAGGCATGAACTTTAATGGTATCATTCTCCCCATGCTGCGCTTTAACAGCAGTTGTAATAATCAACAGCAAAATGCAAACACAAAGCAGACGAACAATTTTCATAGCCTGAAAAGTTTTATAAAACAAAGACACGACAATTTTTTAATGCCTTACCAAGGCTTTAGGTAACCTTAAAATCATTATTAACCGTGTTAAAGAATACCAGAAAAAAAAGAACCCGAAAGCCTGTAACTAGCTTTCGGGTTGGTAAGGTAATAGAATTATGTACTTAAACTTGTCAATCATTAAAAAAATTGAATCGTTTTCTGAAAAACACTAAACTGATGCCAGCAAACTCGCTGTTTTCTCTTGCTTCCATTTCATTCTACCATAACCAGCGTAAACATGTTTTTCGCTGTGGTAGGAAGACCGCACCAATGGGCCGCTCTCTACGTAGTCAAACCCTAGTTCATAACCAATTTCTCTCAACTCGGCAAATTCATCAGGATGAACATAGCGTTGCACAGGCAAGTGTTTTTTGGTAGGTTGGAGGTATTGACCCAGTGTTAGTACATCTACCTGCACATTTCTCAAATGTTCCATCGTTTCAATTACCTCCTCTTTGGTTTCGCCAATGCCGAGCATGATACCTGTTTTGGTGCGCATACCGCCTTGTTTTAGCGTATCTAGCACCTCTAGGCTTCGATGGTATTTGGCTTGAATACGCACTTTTCGGGTATTACGTTCCACGGTTTCCATGTTGTGGCTTACCACTTCTGGTGCTGCATCTATAATGCGTTGTATCTGGTCTTTAAATCCTCTAAAGTCAGGTATCAATGTTTCTAGTGTAGTGGTTGGGTTAAGTGCTTTCACCGCTTTTATGGTATTGTACCAAATGATGGAGCCCCCGTCTTTCAATTCATCTCTATCCACGCTAGTGATTACGGCATGTTTTACCCTCATTAAATGGATGGCTTCGGCCACACGTTGTGGTTCATCCCAGTCCACCGCATCTGGCCGACCCGTAGCCACCGCACAAAAAGCACAACTGCGGGTACAAACATTACCCAAAATCATAAATGTAGCCGTGCCTTCGCCCCAGCATTCCCCCATATTAGGACAGTTGCCGCTTTCGCAAATGGTATGTAGCTTGTGTTGGTCAACCAGCCCTCTTACATGCTTATAGTTTTCGCCAATTGGGAGCTTAACTCTCAGCCAATTGGGCTTTTTTATGACAGAATCTGTGGGAATGGCATTAACTACGGGTAATTCTTGCATTTATTTCTCTTTGAAATGTAAAGTAACAGAAATGGTGTACTGCTTTGTTCACCAGAATACAAAGAAGCGGTTTTTATTTCTAAAAACGCAATTCAAACAATCGAAAAGTTTTGGACTATCGTAAATCAAGTAAAATGAATAGTTTAATGGCGCTTGCCAAATTCCAATGCTACATAAGCATTAAAAAAGAAGTTTTGTGCTGGCGAAATGGCCATTATCTGAATTTTCTTTGAATAAAAATCGGCACCTAAACCCAGCTCGATAGCAGATAAAGCATCTCTGTATCTACCATAATCGAAACGGAGGGCTAATCGGGTTTGAAGGCCAGGAACAAAATTTATCTCGCTCAATCCTTTAGAAAAACCAGATGAACCATAAATATCAGACGCACTTAAAAATACGTTTGGCTTGTCTGTATATTTTATGTCGATAATTGGGTTGTCGGCAGTGCTGGTAGGATCAATTACTTGCACGTAATAGGGTTTTTCCATACCCAAACTAACCCCTCCACCATAGATGGCAGAAACAGCAACACCATTTTTATTGCCCTTATTGCCTAATAAACGTTGCTGACCAAAGCCTAATTTTAGTTGGTAAAAATTATTTTGCTTACCCAATACAAAAGAGTTGCCGACTGAATAAACAGTCGTATTCCCACCGCCAGAAGCTGAAGGGCTTGCTTGTAATTTTTGCTGGTTGCGTTGTTTTTTTTCTGACAACTCCAGCCACCAAATATTTGTTTTGGTGATGGTTTTATATTTTCCGTGTTCGTAAAGAAATCCAAAACCATCTGTATTGAATTTGAATGCAAACAAACCTTGCTTTTGGTAAATCAATGCGCCATCTTCCTCTTCTTTAATAAGTTGGTTAACACGTTCTGCACGCTCCGCAGCCCTTTTTTTTCTTAATTGCGCTTTTGTTTGTTGCGCAATGCCAAAAAAAGGAGCAAAAGCTAATATTAGTAAGAGTATTTGCTTCATAGCCAATATATTTGTTTTCTAAAATTCATGTAAAAGTAATAGAATGACATCAACAGTAATTTACAAAGGTGCGTTAAGAACAGAGATGACGCATACACAGAGTGGTAGTATCATAGAAAACGATGCCCCAGTGGACAATCATGGCAAAGGAGAAAGATTTAGCCCTACAGATATGGTTGCCACCGCATTGGCTAGTTGTATGTTAACCACCATGGGTATCAAAGCTGACACAATGGGGATAGATCTTTCTGGAGCCAAAGTGGAAGTAACGAAGATTATGAAACTTGAGCCAAGGCGTATCGGCGGGATAAAAGCTCATTTATTTTTCCCTGAAACACTTTCTCTTGACGAAAAACAAAAAGAAATTCTAGAAAGAGTGGGCCGTACTTGTCCAGTTGAACGCAGCCTACACCCAGATATGGAGCTGGATATTGTGTTTAATTGGTAAAGGACTATTGATTTTTGGATTTTTAAAGGAGAAATTAAAAAAGTCCTTTCCCCCTCAAATTGATAAAAACAAAAGGCTACCAGTACTGGTAGCCTTTTGTTTTTTATTCGTAACACCTAATTATTTTATAGTGAAATACCCTGCGACTCAATATATTTTTTAAAATTATCAAGATGCTTTACACAGAATGAATGGTCGCTTTGTTTGAGTAATTCAAAAGTTTCAAAATCTGTAATCCCTTCGTACCTTGATGTTCTTGAATAGTTGAACAAAGTTTTATACTCTCTCCAGGCACTTTTAGTAATTCTCATTTTTGCATTATTTCTATCTGGATTTACTGCCAGTTCTATTTCGTAATGCGTCTCGCCAATATTTATACCTCGCTTTGCTGACAATGCTTTTAAATAGTGTATAGCTACATAAAACAATACAGTTATTTTCCAATCATGGAACTGACCTGTAAAATTTTCCTCAATACAATCATGAAATTTCTTATTGTGTGAAGCTTGGTCTATATGTTGCTGCATCCTATTCTGCGCCAATTTTTAACTTTTCAATGGTAGAAATTTTACCAATTAATTCTACTGGGACAAACTGAAAATAGACTGGATATTTTTTGGAAATGTCTAACAAATCAAACTTGTCTAAAAATTCAAAAATTTTACTTCGGTTACTGATATTATCTTCTTTTAGCACAATGGAATAATGCAAATCATTTAGCAATGTTTTTGTTTTAAATGCCTCTTTTATTATTCCAGCATTCTTATTGAGAAAACTCTTTATAATTCTATCAATCATCAATTTAATTTGAATGTCAATCTCGTTCGAAATTCCGAAGATACTGTTGAGTGGGTCTTCAATAGTATCCTCAATGTGTTTAGAAAGATTGGTCTTCTCTCCAAGTTTCAAAAGTTCATAACTGCTATCTACTTCGTCCTTAAATTCTTCAAGATTGGTTTGCAGAAGATAAAAAATCGCCTTTAGTTGCCCAATTTTATTGTCATTTACCGTTCTAATGTTTTCTTTTATACTATCCATAGTTGAAAATGATTCTGATTGTAAAAATCGATTTATTCTAGAAATGCTAACCTTTCGTAATTGTAAAATAAGGGGGTGTTTAAACTATTAATTGCAATTACTACTTTACGAATATACAGTTTACCTAAACAAGCATTCTTTGACTCAATATGGAATGGAGAAACAAAGAATTTCCTGCCTTACTTGTGCCTTTGGTCTTAGTAGGAACTGCACCAACCTTTCAGTTAATACCCAACAACTATTTAAAGTATGGCATATTATCATCCATAAACTTCTTTTCTGCGTTATTCCAATTATCAATCATTTCGCTTCTGGCCTTGTTTGTTTTGTTGTTGGTTTGGTTAAACAAATCAACGGACGCATTAAATTCCTTCAAACTTTTATTGTAAGCATCCACATCTTCCTTTTTACGGTCGGAGGCCGACTTAGCATCGAAAGATTTTTTCATGTTCAAGAAGTTCTCTTGCTTCAAATAGAAATCTGTGAGCTTGGGTACATCTGTTTCAGCAGCTTTTTTATAGTAAAGTAATGCGCTTTTGCAACCTTCGGCCAAAGATGGATCGCCATTAAAAGAACGAAGTGTTTCCAATTCTTTTAACCCTTCCTCGGCATACTTGATAAGAATATTTCTGCATTGCTCTGCGTCGTTCACTTTTTTGTTGTTGAGGGCTTTGACAAGTTGGTTATCCTCCCAATTGCATTTGAAAAAGAGGGTATAAACCTTATGCTGGTACTTGCGCAACTTGCCTGCAAGCTCCATTTTAGCCCCTTTGTCCGATTGGTCTTCATTCAGGGTTACTTGATATTTGGTTGCAAAAGCTTTATAGGCAATACGAAATTTTTCGTTGATTTCCTTTAGTTTATCATTTGTTTTCTCTTGGAGCAATAAATAAGCCTGCATTTCATCTACTGATTGTTCTGAAATTTCCTCCATATTAACAATGTTGGCATAATCATCGTTGAATATTTTGTAGCATACTTGGATATAATCCACACTGCTTTGTTTTAGGGAGTTATCGCCTTTGTAGGGGAAGAGCAATTGGGTATTTACCAAACTTGTGTGAATGCTTTCAACTGCTTGTTGCCTCAGTTTTTCTACCTTTCTCAATCTTTTTCCATGTGCAGAAGCACTCACATAAGCGAAATATTTCTTGTCCATATCTGCTTGTGCATTGTTAATGCTGTTCATATAGGCAACAGGGGAATCATCTGCCTGCGCCAAAGCCCATTGTTGCCAACAAAAAACTATCATTAACATAGCTAGCAACCTTAATCCACTTACTCTCATTTTTAATCGATTCATTTAATTTATTAACAAAAAATACAACTGCTTTCTTTGAGTTGCAAATAAATAGAATTAATTAACATCAGTATTAAAAGACGATTCTTGGAGATAAAAAAATTATTTCCTTTCAATAGCACTCGTTCATAAAAAATAGAGCATTTAAGTATTTGTTGCTACATTTCTTGCAGCGTATTGCTTCTTTTGTATTCATTTATCGGTTAAAGAAGTGTGTCCCTAAAAGAATCGCTTCCCTTACTAAAAAAAGACATCGACTGATTTATTCTAGGTTAATTTGCTAAAAATGGATAGACATTGAACGACGCCATTTTCTTAAACCTTCTTACTTAGCTGCCATTGCCACTATTACCCTAAATACCGCTTTGATGTAGGGATCTTTTCTAAGTACCGTTTTCCATTCGCTGTTCATTTCTAACAATTCACTATTAGCTTGGAGTTTTTTGTTTTCATAGCTATGATTTTCCACAGAATAGTACGCCTCCGATTTTTCCTTTGCCATTTCTAGGCTGGAATCTATCTCAGACATCATCTCCTCATCGTCTTCATCATCATCTTCCTCCATGCTGATGTTTTTTTGGGCGAGGACTTCCGATAATAGCAAGGGTTTTGCCTTTTTTTGTTTTGCTAAAGTCAGTTGCGCTAGGGCTTTTCTTAAAGCCACAAATGCAGCAGCGCTATCCACTTCGGACGCTGCAATTGCTTGTAGTGGCGTAAGATTTATGGGAGCATTGGGTTGGTAATATTTATTAGCCTCTATTGGCTGTACTTGCAATACACAGGGTTCGTTTGATTCACGCTTTGCCTTAACACTTAACATATCGGGCAGTATTATATCGGGTACCACACCTTTAGCTTGCGCTGTTTGTCCTGACACCCTGTACAATTTAAAATCTGTTAGTTTAATGTAGCTATTTGCTTTGGGTGGAGCAGCAGATTTGTTTTCTATATAATTTGTATCTAAGGGAATAATTTTTTGACCCGTTGCCTTACCGAATGTGGGGGTGCCGGCAATAATAGCCCGATGGTAATCTTGCATAGTGCCAGCAAACATTTCAGATGCGGAGGCACTGTAGCCATTAACCATCACCACCAATGGTCCGTCATAAATAGTACCCCTATTCCCGTCTTTTAAGCTAATTGTTTTGCCTTCACGTCCTTTTACTAATGCAACAGGGCCAGCATCGATGAAAATTCCTGCTAAATCAATGGCTTCTTTTACTGAGCCACCTCCGTTGAATCGTAGGTCGATAATTAATCCATCAATATTTTCTTTTTTCAGTTTTAGAATTTCTTTGGCCACATCGTTGGCACAACCATTTACATCATTATTATTGGTTTCCCAATCAATGTAAAAGGCAGGCAATGAGATATATCCTATTGATTTAGCGCCTTTGAGCAAAAAACTTTTTACGCGGTCATCATCTTCTCCATTGTCCACTTTTTCCTTTTGTAGCACTACTTGGCGAATCGTACCATCACTTTTTTTTACCGTAAGTGTTAATTTGCCAGAATGATCTCCCTCAATTAAACTATTGGCATAATCGACTCCTTTATCTGCCACCATAATCTTGGGTTTACCTTCCCACTGTATGCTAATTATCTTATCCTCTTTGTTAAGTTGTCCAGATTTATAAGCTGGACTTCCAGGCACAAGGTGGTCAATAATGGAGGAACTGTCCTCTGTTTCTGCTAGTCTGAAACCAAAAATGAGGGGCTTTTTTCCCAATTGCCGTTCGAAATCTTCTTTTTCTTCGGGTGGAAAAAAATTAGTGTGCGGGTCGAAACAATTGGCTATTGCATCGCAATAAACCAATGCTACTTTCTTTTCCACGCCTAGTTCTTTTTCGCTAACGCTCCGGAAGCTACGCAATGCGTTGTTTACGATGCCTTTTCTAAGGATTGGCTCAATGCTATCGGTATATTTTTTTTGTTGGAGCGCAGTTGCTTTTCGGGGATATGATTCCGCCACACTGGCTACTACGGCCAGTTTTATTTTTTTATAGAGTTTGGTATTCAGTTGTTCAATCCCCTCTGCAAAAGCGGTATCTTCTGCTACTGAATACACTTCTTTCAACGAAAAATTGAAGGTTTTTTTCCCCATATTTTCTACCATCGAATCGGCTTGCTTTAGGCGCTGAGTATATAGTTGAACCAACTTTTCCAGAAACACCGTGGAGCTGCTCATTATCTCGTTATCGAGCTTAGCAGCATATTGGGTGGTAAGTGAAGCAACATCATTTTTGGTAAAATAAATACGCTGTGGGTCTAGTTTTTTTACCACGGCCCGTAATAGGTCATCAGAAAACTGGTCGTCCACCTCGCGAGGTTGCACATGAAAGTTAGCTGCCATTCTTACGATCAAGTACGCATTTTTTGCCGCATCTTTTATGGGCAATTGCGCCTTTCCCACATGCGATAATAACACAACAGCAACTAGCGATACGATCTTAATTGAATTGTTAGCTGTCCATAACAACCGCTTACTGAAACCCTTTAAAATAAACACCCCCATGCTCATGATTTTTTGCTCTCCAGATTTTAAATTTATTTACAAATAGAAGCGGTTATTTTTTTCTACCCGCTTTTTCCCACAATACCGATTGATTGCCTTTCAAATACCTCGAAATACCTGCCATCACGGCATAATTCATCATACAGAAATAGAAAGGAATAAAAAGCAGCTTCACTTTCACCTGCCTACTTTCAAAAAACCAGCCCAACAATGCCATACCATAAAAAGCCACTTGAGCAGCTAATAGCAACTCCAATATTAATTGAGGTTGCGAAAAAACCAGCATCCAGTTTAATACAAAAGCCAATATCATCAAGTAAGGCGTAATAGTCCAACGCAAAACCCGATGGCTGATGTATTGGAAACTGAGTAAAGGATATTCGATGGGCAATAGCAAATCTTTTAGCCAAATAATGGATTGTAAACCACCAGCGGCTATACGGATTTTTCGTTTTAGCTCCTCCCCCACGTTCTCCGAGGTGTTTTCACTAGCGTATGCATCTGGTTCATAAACAATTTTGTACCCTTTTTTGGCAATGAGCATCGAGATCATAAAGTCGTCAATTACCGCATTGGGTGGCACAGGTTGGTATAAGGCTGTTTTCACACTAAACAATTCACCCGCGGCACCAACTACAGAGTATAATTCCGAATCCCAAGTTTTTAATTTCGATTCATATTTCCAATACATCCCCTCACCTGCTGTAGCGTCGGCAGATTCATCTATTTGTACCCTTTTTTCACCAGACACAGCACCCACTTTTGGGTTGGCATAATGCCTGCTTAGTTTTATGAGGGCTTGTTTGTTTAAGAAGGTATTGGCATCCGTAAACACCACCACTTCAGTGGTAATTTGCTGCATGGTTCGGTGCATGGCGGCAATTTTTCCCTTTCTTTCATTCGAATGGAGTAGTTGAATTTGTGGATATTTTGCTACTATTTGAGGCGTTGCATCTGTTGACCCATCTGTTACAAAAACATACTTAACCTTGTCTTGTGGATAAGCCAACTGTAGGGTATTGCTAATTTTTTGTTCGATAAAATCTTGCTCGTTGTAGGCTGCCACAATAACCGTTAAGCTGGGTAAATTGTCTTCGGAAGGTGGAATGGGCTTTCCCACAAACAGCCGTTTTATTTTAATCATCACATACAAAACCAAGCCATAACCCAAATAGGTGTAAAAAATGAGTAACAAGCTTATCCAGAAAAGTAGTTCCATGTTTTTTAAATAATTTAGTTAGTGTGTTGGTAGCGATTCAAATGCCAATTTAATACTGCCATTCAGCCCCCCATCTTTCCATTTTTGTGTAAATAATTACCTTCCTATACCGTGTTCCAGCAATCGCTTTTTTTCTTGAGAAAGGGAAAGTTTTGATTCGTGCCTTTTTCATCAGGCAATTAGTGATGGAATCTGAAATTAGGTAAAATAAGTCTTAGGGCTTAAGTTCTAAGTTTTAGGTAAGAATAGGAGTTAAAACTAACAAGAGAATATTCAATGCATTATTTCAACATCCCCTAAAAAAGAACTATCCCTTTATTTTAATTTCATTTGGGCAAAATAAGGATGCTCTGGATTCACGATTAATTCCTGCCTAAGGGGGTGAATTAACACGTCCATATCTTCTAAAGGTATCGCACCAAGCAACGTTTCATTATCGCCAGGAAGCACCATTGCCCTACAAGTTGTTGCACGATTTTTAAACCTCACTTGCACATTATCCACTACATCACATTCAAGTACCCTACCGTCTGCTGTAACGGCATTTCGCTTTTCAACTACGGGCAATTGTAGTTGTGCTTGAATGTTTTCGTTAATACACAGCATGTAAGACCCAGTATCCACCAGCATGTTTATCCACATACTTTTTACCTCGTCTTTGTCCATCAAGTTTCGGCGAACTAAGCCAAGATCATCTCCATTGATAATTTGTATATCAGCATATACCAATCCCATAAAAAAAATTATACCCGCAAAATAAAGCGTAATTGCTTCCTGCAAAAAATTTGGGCAGATAAAAGTTTTTCGCAGTTATATGTTGGGTGAACACCTTTAATGCAATTGAGGGTTAAAAGAGATATAGGAGATTTGCTTAGTGGCAGTAAAAACTAGAAAAAAACTTTCTCTTTATTTTAATTTTACTTGGGCAAAATAAGGATGCTCGGGGTTTACGATTAATTCCTTCCGAAGGGGGTGAATTAACACATCCATATCTTCTAAAGGTATGACACCAAGTAACGGTTCATTATCGCCAGGAAGCACCATTGCCCTACAAGTTGTTGCCCGATTTTTAAACCTCACTTGCACATTATCCACCACATCGCACTCCATTACCCTGCCGTCGGCGGTAACAGCATTTCGTTTTTCAACCACTGGCAATTGCAGTTGTGCTTGAATGTTTTCATTAATACAGAGCATATAAGAACCAGTATCTACGAGGATATTGACCCACATACTTTTTACTTCGTCTTTATACATCAAGTTTCGGCGAACTAATTCTAAATCGCCACCATTGATAATTTGTACATCAGCATATACCAATCCCATAAAAAAATTATACCCACAAAATAAAGCGTAATTACATCTAGCAAAGAATATGGCAGATAAAAGTTCTTCGCTTTCATATGATGGGCTTACATTTTTCAAGGTAATTGATGTATTGAAAAGTTTTTGGGAAGGATGAAAAAATGAAATTGAGCCTAGATGAACTAACTTTCGTTCACAACTAAAAAAATTGGGGCAACCAATTTGGTGACCGAATTCACTGAAAAAACTTTTTTTAGCCAAGTTCGTGGTCAACCTGACTGAAAAAACTTTTTTTGGCCAAGTTCGTGGTCAACCTGACCGAAAAAACTTTTTTTAACCAAGTTCGTGGTCAACCTGACTGAAAAAACTTTTTTTAACCAAGTTCGTAGTCAACCTGACCGAAAAAACTTTTTTTAGCCACGTTCGTGGTCAACCTGACTGAAAAAACTTTTTTTAACCAAGTTCGTGGTCAACCTGACTGAAAAAACTTTTTTTAACCAAGTTCGTGGTCAACCTGACTGAAAAAACTTTTTTTAGCCACGTTCGTGGTCAACCTGACTAAAAAAACTTTTTTTAGCCAAATTGGTGGCCGAATTGACCGAAAAAACTTTTTTTAGCCAAATTGGTGGCCGAATTGACCGAAAAATTTTTTTTTAACCAAATTGGTGGCCGAATTGACTGAAAAATCTTTTTTTAACCAAATTGGTGACCGAATTGACTGAAAAAACTTTTTTTAACCACGTTGGTGGCCGAATTGACTGAAAAATCTTTTTTTCACCAAATTGGTGACCGAATTGACCGAAAAATCTTTTTTTCACCAAATTGGTGACCGAATTGACTGAAAAAACTTTTTTTAAACAAGTTGGTGGCCTACTGGAATGAAAAAAGAAATTCGAATTAAAGCCCCTTACCGATAAAAGTGGGTGTATGCAAGCATCAGCATCCAAAATTTGAGACTTGATATATTAAACCGTTTCTTTGCGCCACCCTTACTTTTTTTCACCACCTACTCATCCACTGATGATGAAGACCCTAGGGCGAAACGAATGCTATTGAATTAATTTAATATTGTACCATTAATAATGAGTGATACCGGCTTTTCTTTAAGTGGCAACCAGTTGAACCGACTGTTTCCACACCATATTTTGGTTGACGATAAGCTGTGTATTATTCAGGTTGGTCCGTTGTTGGCACAACTGAATTGCGCTACCCCATTAGGATTCCACCTATTAACCTATTTTACAATCCTATCCCCTTTTATTGTAGAAGCCGATTTTACTACTTTGTCCGAAGCTGCTGAAACCAAAGTACTGCTTCAACACAAAGAAGAAGCTACTTTATTGCTACAAGGTGAGCTTCTTTTAACCAATCATCACCGTCATTTATTATTTGCCGTTTCGCCCATACTTACCAATACTTCTTCTAATGGCATTAGCAAGCTTACCATTTTACCAGCATCAGTCGGTTCGCCAGCTAATGATTTATTGGTGCTTGCAAGAAAATATAAAATTGCAGAAATAGATGCACAACACCTACTTAAAACCATCAACCACCAGCAGGAAGAACTCAAGCGTTTATCGTTAATAGCGGAACAGACTTCTAATGGGATTATCGTGACCGATGATGCGGGTAAGATATTGTGGGTGAATGCTGCTTTTCAAAAAATATCTGGCTATAGCTTAGACGAAGTGATTGGTAAAAAGCCCGGCAGTATGCTGCAAGGGCCTGAATCAAGCTTAGAAACCATTGCTTACATCGGTAAACAAATAAAAGCCAAACTACCTTTTGATTGCGAAATAATTAATTATACCAAAACAAAAGAGCCTTATTGGATTCGCATATCTGGACAGCCCATATTTAATGATGAAGGCAAGCTGGTACAATACTTTGCAATGGAAGAAAACATTACAGAGAAAAAAAACGCTGAGCAACAACTAGCCGAAAAAACCAAGTTTTATGAAGACGTACTCAATAATATTCCGTCTGACATAGCCGTTTTTGACAACACCCACCGTTATCTGTTTCTTAACCCCATAGCCATTCGTGATACTGAACTTAGGGAATGGATTATTGGCAAAAGAGATGAGGATTATTGCCTTTTGCGCAACAAGCCTTTGAGCATGATGGAGCACCGTAGAGCGCTTTTCAACAAGGTAATGCAAACCAAAAAATTACATTCCTGGGAGGAAAAACTTACCAAACCATCTGGCGAAGCCGAATACCATCTTCGCTTGATGTTTCCTGTACTGGACAATGCGGGTGAGGTTACTTTGATGATTGGCTATGGCATCAACATTACGGAACGTAAACTTTTTGAAGAACAAATAAAAAGGAAGGAAAAAAGGTATCGGGATTTGTTTAATTATAGTCAGGCACTCATTTGTACGCACGATTTGGAGGGTAAAATATTATCCGTAAACCCATCTCTTTGTACTGCACTTGGTTATGGGGCAGAGGAAATGCAAGGCAAAAACCTAAGTGAATTTATTCCTGCTCGCGACCGAGAAAAATTTGAACCAAGCTATCTAAGGAAAATCATATCCGAAGAAAAAGCGAGTGGCGTGTTTCGGGTGCGGAATAAAAATGGGCAAATATTGTTTTTGCTATACCAAAACTACTGTGTGGAAGAACTAGGCGAAGCACCTTATGTAATTGGCTTTTCCCAAGACATTACCGACCGAATAAAAGCAGAACAAGAATTGCTGATTGCCAAAAAACTAACGGAAGATTCCGCCCGTGCTAAAGAGGCATTCCTAGCCAACATGAGCCATGAAATACGCACCCCTATGCACGGTATTCTGGGTATTGCGGGTCTATTGGCCAAAACATCATTGGATGCTACGCAAAAAAACTACCTCAAATTAATTACGGAATCTGCCAATAATTTGGTGGTAATTATCAATGATATTTTAGACATTGAAAAGATTACGTCGGGGCGTTTTGAATTTGAATCAATTGCATTTTCGGTGGCAGATAAGTTATCTACTACCATCCAATCTTTTCAATACAAGGCAGAAGAAAAAGATTTAAAACTTGAGTTACACAACGAGTTGCCGTTTAACCTAAAACTAAAAGGTGACCCATATCGCCTGAGCCAAATACTCAACAATTTATTGAGCAATGCGCTCAAGTTTACCCGCCATGGGGGCATTAGTGTTTACAGCCAGATAGAATCAAGTACAGAAACTACCCTAATGGTTCGGTTTTCTGTAACGGATACTGGCATTGGAATTCATGCCAACAAACTATCCATCATTTTTGATCCATTTGTTCAGGCATCTACCGACACCACCCGCAAATATGGAGGTACAGGACTAGGACTTTCCATTTGCAAAAACCTTGTGGAAATGCAGGGTGGTAAAATAATGGTAGAAAGCCAAGAAGGCAAAGGCACCACTTTTTCCTTTACGCTACCTTTTTTGCGCTGCGAAAACAATGCCTTAGCACTTGTTAATCAAGATGATACCGTAGATCTATCGCAACTCTCGTTTAAAAAGATACTCATGGCCGAAGATGTGCTAGTGAATCAATTCTTGGCAAAAACCATCTTGGAGTCTGCTGGATTTAGTGTAGAAATAGCCAACAATGGCGTGGAAGCTGTACAAATGGCTGGGGAAAATCAGTACGATCTTATTTTGATGGATGTACAAATGCCGGAGATGGACGGCATCATGGCTACCAAGCACATCAGACAATTACCCAATGCTAAAAAAGCTGCTATCCCTATTATTGCCCTTACCGCCAACGCCTTGGCTGGCAATCAACAGGAGTATTTTGCCGCTGGCATGAATGCTTGCCTCACTAAACCTTTCACGGAGGAAAAACTATTCTTAGCTATCAGCCAACTATTGAATAACTAGTAGTTAGATTTAATTGCTATAAGGGTGCTTTGGCTGCTGTTTAGCAAAGCGCATTTTGTTCTTAGCTAAGTTGTTAGGATTTAAACGTTTTCCAAGCACCAATTAGTGTTCTTTTGCAAGATGCTTAACAAAAGCGAAAGTGTATTGTAGATTTGTTTTAATTGCCGTACTATAGTTTATGCAATTAAACAAAACTTCTTCACCAATAAAACCATATTCATGTTGTACAACCTTTCCACCATCTACAAACTTTGCGAAAACAATGAAATAATTATTCAACAACTACTCCGACTAACCATTGAGTCAATACCTCCAGATTTGGAAGCATTATCTATTGCAATAGAAAAGGAAGACTGGGCTTTAACAGCAGCCATTGCCCATAAAATGAAACCAGTTATTGACATTATGGATGTATCATCTATTCACCAAGCAGTTAGGCAATTAGAAAGATTTAGCAGCCTCTATCATCCACAACCCACCGAAACCTTACTCCTTATTTCCACCACGCTTACCCAAATGATTGATGAGTTACTTGATGCTTATCCTGACTTAGGAAATTGCTAGAATGCAGAACTGTTGCTTTTTGGGGTAAAGTGTCTTACTAGTTTTAAAATAAAGCTTTTCAAAACCGTCATGTTTTTGAAACCTGACGGTTTTTTTGCGAATAGCATTAATCAAAACGATGAAGTAAATAGTTCTTGTTCCTTAAAATGAAATGCAGATTTAACCCTTTAGCCCCTGACATGATAATATCAATAACTAATAGCGTATTGCAATACAGTTTACTTCCACCTACTACACAATCACAAATTACAAATCGGTTCTATTAGTTCCCTGTCTGAAAATAATACGTTTGATTCTGGTGAAAACCGCCTTCCACAATCCACCGTCCATAGCAATGCGCCGATCACTCGTCCACACTAGCGCCTTACTATTAGTGATGGCACGTAGCTTTCCATAGCCCTTATCGCGAAGTTTCAAGGCCAACCATCCATCTTCGTTACTGCCAGGGGGATGGTTATATCCGTCCACGGCAATACCATCTTCGCGCCTAAATCCGGAGTTAAAACCATACACATTTACGGCCTCATCTTTTGCATACTTGTTGATGAATCGAATAAGTTCAGCAAATGATTCATAAAAAAAATAAGTGAGCCGTCCAGTATTGCCTGTAGGAATAAAACCAAATCTTCCATAGACTAGTGCAACACCTGTTTCCGCAAATAATGGTTTAGTCATTTCGGCAACCCAATCTTTGGGATAAATGGAATCTGCATCTGCATTTAGAATAATGGCTCCTTCCGCATTGGCTAAGCCTGCATTTCTAGCAGCAGTGATGCCTTGCTTGGTTTCTAAAACACAACGAACACCAGTAGACTTAACTAGTGCTTCCGTGTTATCTTTTGAATTGTTATTGACCACTACAATTTCCACCGCTTTATCTGTTACGTTGTGGCAAAGGGAATAAAGGGTCTGCACAATATTTTTTTCTTCATTGTAAGCGGGGATAACTATGGAAATGGCAGGCTTACCTGTTTTTCTTAATTTTTCATACGCAGCTCGCACTTTGTCCACCACATTGGGTTGTTCAAGTGCATTCCAACATTCCATCGCATAGGCAGTAACAGCAATCGGCCTCATAAAAACTGTTTGAGTTAGGGTGTTGGCGCAATTGTACACCAACAGGGCGAATATATTGCCCTTTACCATTAGCCAATAAATCAGAGGGTGATAAAATGTTTTTTTCTGTTTGATAGGGGGGAGCTGTACTTCCTTATGTTTTATAATCTAGTTGATGTTTTTTGACCCACGAAAAAAGAATTCCAATTCTCCAACAATAAAAATGTACCACTTCTTGGCACCTGAAATCGTACGTAAATAAGCTTCTTTAGACTGCAAAAAAAAGGCATCACAAGAGTACTCGTAATAAATCAACCCACAAGATTTAATGTCATTATGGTTCAGACGGCTATTTTTACACCATGTCAAAAAAAGATTCTATCATCATTGGCCGTCAACCGCTAATCGAAGCACTGCAAAGTGGGCAGGCCATTGACAAAATTTTGGTACAAAAAAATGCATCCGGAGAAATTATAGGGCATATAAGGGCTTTGTCAAAAGAATATGATGTACCTGTACAAATGGTGCCCATCGAAAAACTCAATACACTAACCAGAGCCAACCACCAAGGGGTGGTAGCCTTTACTGCATTAGTTGCTTATCAAGAGCTAGACGAGGTCTTAACCAATATTGCTGCCACTGGCCAAGCCCCGCTCTTGCTCATGCTCGACGGCATCACGGATGTCCGCAACATCGGCGCCATTGCCCGTAGTGCCTATTGTACAGGAGCACAAGCCATCATCATTCCCGACAAAGGTGTAGGAGCTTTGAATGAAGAAGCGATGAAAAGCAGTGCTGGCGCTTTGCGTCATATAGCCATTGTACGGGTCAACAGCCTCATCAAAGCTGTGGACAGTCTTCATGAAAAAGGAATCTTGGTTTATACCTCAGCCATGAAAGCATCTACCCAATTACATGATTTACCCTTACAGCAAGGTTGTTGTATCATCATGGGAAATGAAGAGAAAGGGGTACAACCCTATTTGGCAAAAGCTGCCGATGATTATTTTTCCATCCCAATGGCTAATACTTTTGATTCGTTCAATGTATCTGTTGCAGCAGGAATAGTATTGTATGAGGCACTCAAACAACGCTTGTTCTCTACGACCCAAGCATTTGAAAAGTAGTAGGAATTATGCTGAAAATTGAAAAGGTTAGTGTCAAAATAGTACATGGGGAGCTTATCTAAAAAGGGGAAATAATCAACAACTAATTATGCAGTTTTTTACCAACATTAAAATCAAACCCTTTGAGCCAAGCATAAATTACCAGCACCAATTAATGCTGGTAGGATCTTGCTTTACCGAACACATTGGCAATTACTTAGCCGATGTAAAATTTCCCGTTTTGCAGAACCCGCACGGAATTTTGTTTGATCCTATTAGCGTTTGCAGCAGCCTCACTTCGTACATTGAAAACAAACAATACACAGAAGCTGATTTAGTCTATCTCAACGAAGCTTGGCATAGCTGGCAACACCATAGTCGTTTTTCTGGTCCAGACAAAGAGAAAGTTTTAGAGAGTATTCAACAATCGCAAACAACAGCCCATGCTTTTTTAAAGAATACCGATTGGCTGTTTATTACATTAGGCTCCTCCTTTGTTTATTTACTTGCAGAAAATAGAAATCCAGTTGCTAATTGCCACAAAGCTCCCGTACAAACCTTTATCAAGCACCTATCTACCATCGAAGAAACGATAATCCAGCTCGATACGCTGGTCTATCGATTGTTTCAATTTAATCCCTTTATAAAAATAATTTTCACCATCAGCCCAGTGCGCCATTTAAGGGATGGGGTGGTTGATAATAATCGAAGCAAAGCCAGATTAATTGAAGCAGTACACCATATTGCCAACAAGTTTGAAAACATCTACTATTTCCCCGCTTATGAATTGGTGATAGATGTACTGCGTGATTATCGCTTTTTTGACATTGACCTAGCACATCCCAATTATGCTGCTACTCAATTTGTTTTAGAAAAATTTTCGGAGGTATGTATGTCACCAGATACTATTAGCCTTATGGAGGAAATAAAAAAACTCATTATCGCAGCAAAACATAAACCTTTTAATCCACAATCCCAACAACATCAGCAATTTCTCAACACCCAACTCCTGAAGGCGCAACAACTGCAAGCGAAATATCCCTATCTCGATGTAGCTCAAGAAATCAACTTTTTTACTCAATCATTGAGCTAAAATAAAATCTTCGTTTGCAAATACAGAACTAAAAGAATAACAAAGCCTAGTATTTGGTGCTAAATTGGCATAAAGCAATCGTTGCCAATTAAAATACGATTAAATCAGCGGTTTTGTTGCAAACGAAACATGGTGCGGTGCAACGTTTTGTAAGGTATCAATGTCACTAAGAAAAGGGCATCGGGATTTATTTGATTCACAAGAATTAGTATTTACCCTTGATAGCATCGAATTTTTCATTGAATACTTAATAATTACTGGTAAACCTAACATTTATGTTGTTTGATGATTTCATTATGTTTTTCACCACATACGGACTGATAGTAGTAAGCAGTTTCTGCTTTCTAAAATTGGTCTTGCTATTTTGGTACAAGCCCTTCAAATTCAGATTTGTAAGAAGAAATTTTTTCAGAATTTTCTCAGATACAATTATCTCTTCTAGAGACGTCAATTATGCTAAATGGCCATTTTTCAGGGCAACTCATAATTTTTTGACCATTTCAGTTTACTTTACTTTATTCATGTGGGCGGTGCTTAATTTCATTATTGGAAGAAAATAGAGTTCACATTTTTGTAGATATTTATTTGAACTTGTAAAAAAAAGTGCAGTGGATTTTATTCACTGCGCTTTTTTTTGCGCAGAATTATGCTCGCCTCCGGCTAGTGCAAACAACAAGCTCTTGCTAGCTGGGAATAGAAAATCCTGCTTGGGTTGAATACTACTTTTGGCTAAAGCCTATGCTATTTATACACATTGTCTTCTCCAAATAAATCTAAAGGCAATTCAATTTTAAAGGCAACCAATTTGGGACTTTCCGAATGACAGTTCGGTAATTTGGGATGTCAGTTCGGCATTTTCGAAGATAAATTCGCTATTAATGGAACTAATTTCAATTTTTTAAGTTGGAGAGTTATAAATCCCATTTACCCATTTAGCATTGACACCCTTCTAAACATTTTTACTAACAAGGAAATCCAAATTACATCATTTACGCAAGATGCCTAGCGGGGTATTTTGTATAGTTTGGTTGTTATTTTGTTTACCTGATTCCATTTAAATGGTTCTATTTTTCTTCACCAATACTCTTTAGATACCCTTGCTTAACCATCGCCATAAACGCTTGCTTATTGGTTCTTACATAATTGTAATCTTCTTTGACCATTGTAGGATTTAACGCTCGAACATTTTCATCGCTCCATAGCGTTATTTCAACGATAACTGGCAAAAGCCCAAGCCCTTTTTCCGTAAGGGTGTAAATATTTGATTTTTGGTTGCCCTCCATTTTGCTTTTTCTAATAATGCCCGCTTCTTCCATTGATTTTAATCTCGCGGAGAGAATATTCGAAGCGATACTCTCTGCCGATGTTGAGAAGTCTTTGAATGTTTTTTTATGGTCGAATATCATATCTCTTACGATCAATAATGTCCATTTATCACCAATTATGTCAAGAGCAGACGAAATGGGACAATGGCATCTAAAATCTATATTCATTTTAAGTTTTTATTAGTAAAGTTGGTTTATTGCTTTCGATTTGAAAGTAATCCCCTTATTTTTGCTTTCAAAACAAAAGTAATTGTTCAAATTGTAACAAATGGAAAATGTAGAAAAAAGCACAGAAAGTGCTAATGTAGTAAAACCCGCTTATATAATGGTACAAATGAAAGTAGCTAGCCTTGAGGAACTAAACCAACGGTATGCGCAGTTTGCCATTCCAATTTTGCTTAAGCACGGTGGAGAAATGATTGCAGGCACACCCACGCCTAGAGTAAAAGAAGGGGATTGGGATGGAAATTGGGCTGCTGTACTACGCTTTCCAAGTATGGAAGCTGCAGAAGGATGGTATAACTCAGAAGAATACCAACCTTATAAAAATCTTCGTATGAATGAATTGCAATCTGAAGCAGGGAGAGTGGTAATAATCGATGGACTTTAATTTTTACAATTACTAAGGATCAAAATAAAATAGAGATAACATGAAAAAAGTATTGGTAACGGGTATTTCTGGATATGTTGGTCAGCATTGTGCTGCTGAATTGTTGAAAAAAGGGTATGCTGTAATTGGCTCGGTAAGAAATTTATCCAAAACTGATGAAGTGGTGAAAGGCATTTCAAAAGTAGTTGACCCCAAAGGAAACCTAACCTTTTGTGAACTTGATTTGATGAAAGATGAAGGTTGGGATAAGGCATTGTATGGCTGCGATTACTTATTACATGTTGCATCCCCCTTTGTTGTAAAAGAACCAAAAGATGAAAATGAATTGATTAAACCTGCCGTAGATGGCACATTGCGGGCATTGAAAGCAGCAAAAAAAGCTAGTATCAAACGAGCTGTGGTTACATCTTCCATTGGGGCAATGTTTGGAGGGGCTAAGACTTCTGTTAAAGTAAATCAAGATAGCTGGACAGACGTAAACGCCAAGAATGTGACTGCTTATTTAAAAAGCAAGACTTTGGCAGAAAAGAGTGCTTGGGATTTTATCAAAAATCAATCAGGCGATCATCGATTGGAATTGGTGGTGATTAATCCAGGCCCTATTTATGGTCCATCGCTTACGGGAAATTTGGGTAATGAAGCAATGGATATGTTTAAGAAATTGATTGGAGGAGAAATGCCAATGGTTCCAGATGCAGGGTCTGTGATGTCGGATGTAAGAGACGTTGCTGCCATTCACGTTGCAGCATTGGAGCATGAAAAAGCCAATGGAAAAAGGTTTATTGTAACCACTGAAAAAGCTCATTCTTTTCAAGAACTTACCCAAATATTGAAAAACAACGGATATTCTAAAGTGAGTACGAGACTTGCCCCTACCTTTTTATTGAAGTTTTTGGCAAATTTTAATGCTGAAATGAAGGGTATGTTGCCTTTTATAGGCATAACTGTAGAAGCAGATGTGCAGGATACCAAGCGTACTTTTAATTGGCAGCCCATTGCCTTTGAAAAAACTGTGTTAGATACTGCTAAATGTGTACAAGATATTGTAAACAGCAAAGCAAGATAGCTATCTCTCTTTTCTCTTAATAATTAAAATTTAAAAAAAATGACGACTCAAGAAGTTGCAAACAACATGGTAGCCCTTTGGAGACAAGGTAAAGGTGCGGAAGTACAAGAAACAATGTATGCGGTAGATGCCGAAAGTATTGAACCGAATGCAAATATGTTTCCAATAGAAATGAAAGGATTGGAAGCACTGAAAACTAAAATGATGCATTTTCAAGGCAGCATTGAGGAATTTCATGGGATGACCATATCTGACCCAATTGTAGCTGGAAACTTTTTTGCGTTAACATGGACTGTTGATGCAACTTTTAAAGGAAGAGGAAAGACAATTTTTGAAGAAGTTTGTGTGTATGAAGTGAAAGATGACAAAATAGTTTTGGAACAATTCTTTTACTAGTTTTCGTTAAATCTTATTAGAAAGGTGCAGCTATTAAAAACAGATGCGCCTTTTTTGCTTGTTTGGTTTTGCAAATATCCATACTCGTTTTTCGAGATAGTTAATTGTCAGTAATGCTTAACTTTCTTTACTATCAAGCAGTACATCCTATATTCCTTGTTGCTTTATTTTCTCATACCAATTTGAATTACTGAACCCATTAGTAGCACCCAGATTAAATAATTAACTAACGAGCCAATATTTTTTTATTCTACTTTCTACTTAATTTTTGTTTTATATCCATGCTAAGTAGAGATCAGCCCCACATTTTATATTTCCTCCTAAAAAAGCGATAAATACACTATTTTAATAGCAATTAACGCGTTAAGCACCTTTTTTCATTAAAATAGTGGTAGTAATACATAATAAAGTAGCACCACAATCGATTGCTGCCTACTACTTTAGCACCCTGAAAAAAAACGATTTTTGCCATGCTTTTATTAGGTATTGATATAGGTACTTCCTCTATTAAGGTAGCTGTTGTGGACAGCCAAACCCAACAAACCATTACCACTGCACAGTATCCCGAAACTGAAACGCCTATTACTTCTCTTCAAAATGGATGGGCGGAACAAAATCCTGAAACTTGGTGGCAGCACGTGCAACAGGCTATTTTAAAAGCCCATTCCTCTAAATTATACAACCCAAAAGACATTGCAGCTATTGGTATTGCGTATCAAATGCATGGCCTAGTGTGTGTGAACAAACAGCAGCAGTCGCTGAGGGATAGTATTATATGGTGCGACAGCCGGGCGGTGCCATATGGCAATCAGGCTTTTGATACAATTGGGCATGAGCATTGTCTATCACACTTGTTGAATTCACCAGGCAATTTTACAGCGAGTAAATTAGCTTGGGTTAAAGAACATGAACCCCATATTTATGAGCAAATAGACCAAATAATGCTTCCAGGTGATTTTATTGCTATGAAACTCACCGGAACAATTACTACTTCTGCTTCTGCATTGTCTGAGGGGGTGTTTTGGGACTTTAAAAACAATGAACTTTCCAAAGATGTGATGACTTATTTTGGATTTCAACGTTCCTTAATACCTACAATTAAAGATGTATTTACGGAACATGGTCAATTAAGCGAAGCTATTGCGCAAAATCTTTCGCTCACCGCTCAAATTCCAGTAACCTATAAAGCGGGCGATCAACCGAATAACGCACTTTCCCTTAACGTTTTACAACCTGGTGAAGTTGCCGCTACCGCTGGTACTTCTGGAGTTATTTATGGTGTGGGCGATTCCTTAAGCTTTGACCTACAGTCGCGCATCAACAGCTTTGCACATGTAAATCATACAGCAGCACAAACAAGAATTGGCACTTTGCTTTGCATCAATGGAACTGGCATTGCCAATAGCTTCACGAAGAAAATAATGGCTTCTGACAAGACGTATCCATTTGTAAATGAAATGGCCAAACAAATAACTATTGGTTCAGAAGGTTTGTCCGTGTTGCCGTTTGGTAATGGTGCGGAGCGCATATTTAATAACAAAACCATTGGGGCCCATTACCACAACCTAAATTTTAATATTCACTCCCAAGCCCATATTTTTCGTGCCGTACAAGAAGGTATTGCCTTTTCGTTTCGTTATGGATTAGACATTATGAAAGAAAACGGCATTCAACCCACCGTTATCAGAGCAGGAAAAGCCAATTTATTTTTAAGCGATGTATTTATTAGTGCTTTTGTAAATGCTACTAACGTACCAGTTGAGCTATACCAAGTAGATGGCAGCGTGGGTGCCGCCTTGGGTGCTGGCATTGGAGCGAATATTTTCAGCAACGAAAAAGAGGCTTTCACGCATTCTAAACCTTTACAACTGATTGAACCAACTGTACCCCAAGCTTATACCGAGGCTTACGAAAATTGGTTTGCCTTACTTCAAAAACAGCTTTAATTTTTTCTAACCAATAAATATTAATTAACAACAGCTATCTGAAATTGCACTTTTCAAGTGATTTAATAAGTGCAATCAAGTGGCAATAATTTTAAAAAAGATGAGTACAATCATTACAGGAGAAAGGGAATTCTTCAAAGGAATTGGACAGGTGAAATTTGAAGGTGTGGGTAGCGATAACCCACTAGCCTTCCGTTGGTACGACGAAAACAGGGTTGTTGCGGGTAAGCCTATGAAAAAGCATTTGCGTTTTGCTTGTGCCTATTGGCATAGCTTCTGCGGCAGTGGAGCTGATCCATTTGGCGAAGCCACCCACTTATTCCCTTGGAGCGTGAAAGCCGACCCAGTGGAGCGTGCTAAAGACAAAATGGATGCTGCATTTGAGTTTATCACTAAAATGAACCTACCGTTTTATTGCTTCCACGATGTGGATGTAGTGGATTATGGCAACAATGTTTTGGAAAACGAACGCAGGTTGCAGGCCTTAGTTGATTATGCCAAAGAGAAACAAGCAGCGAGTGGGGTAAAATTGCTTTGGGGTACTGCGAATTTGTTTTCTCACAGAAGATATATGAATGGTGCTTCTACTAATCCTGATTTTCATGTGGTTGCTCATGGTGGTGCGCAGGTGAAAGCTGCAATTGATGCTACCATCGCATTAGATGGTGCTAACTATGTATTCTGGGGTGGTCGTGAAGGTTATATGAGTCTCTTGAACACCAACATGAAACGTGAACAAGAACATTTTGCTAAGTTTTTACATGCTGCTAAAGATTATGCAAGAAAGAATGGTTTTAAGGGTACTTTCTTTATTGAGCCTAAGCCATGCGAACCTAGCAAACACCAATATGATTACGATAGTGAAACAGTAATTGGATTCTTACGTAAGTACGATTTGTTGAATGATTTCAAACTCAATCTTGAGGTTAACCATGCAACATTAGCAGGCCACACCTTCCAACACGAAGTGCAAGTGGCAGTTGACAATGGTATGTTAGGCAGTATGGATGCCAACAGGGGCGATTACCAAAATGGTTGGGATACTGACCAGTTCCCTAACAATATCAATGAGTTAGTAGAAACCATGCTTATTTTCTTAGAAGGCGGTGGATTACAAGGTGGTGGTATCAACTTCGATGCAAAAATTAGAAGAAACAGTACTGATCCTGAAGATTTGTTCTATGCGCATGTGGGCGGTATGGACATTTTTGCAAGGGCTTTGTTGATTGCTGATGACATTTTGCAAAAGTCTGACTACAAAAAAATTCGCACTAATCGCTACGCTTCTTTTGACAGTGGCGAGGGTAAGGCTTTTGAAGAAGGCAATTTTGGATTGGAAGATTTAAGAAACTATGCTATTGACAAGGGCGAGCCTGCTACTATTAGCGGCAAGCAGGAATACTTGGAAAATATCATTAACCGCTTTATCTAAATTATCATACCACATGGAAGCCGGATAGCGTCTCGCTATTCCGGCTTTTTTGTGTCTTTATAGCGCTCAGAATGCTTCACATCTAGCAATCGTTTACGTAACGAATAAAGATGAAGATTACACTTCCATTAAGCCTATATATTTGCCACTCATTTTTTTTATTTAATCATTTGTTCATTTTTTAAAACATTTACTAACTATTGCCAGATGAAAACATTATCCACACCAGATTACATTGTTTTTCTAGTTTATTTTTTGGTGGTAGCCGGCTATGGCTACTGGGTGTATAACCGCAAGAAAAAAGAAGCTACAAGTGCCTCGCACGATTATTTTTTAGCTGAGGGTTCCCTTACTTGGTGGGCCATTGGTGCATCGCTTATTGCCTCTAATATTTCTGCCGAACAATTCATTGGCATGAGCGGCAATGGTTTTAAAATGGGTTTAGCCATATCTACTTATGAATGGATGGCAGCAGCAACCTTGATGATTGTGGCGGTGTTTTTTATTCCTGTGTATCTTAAAAACAAGATATACACCATGCCTCAATTTCTTAACGAACGCTATAACTCTACGGTTGCAATGATCATGGCGGTGTTTTGGTTGTTGCTGTATGTGATTGTTAACCTCACTTCAATTTTGTACTTGGGTGCATTGGCCATTAGCAGTATCTCTGGGCTTAACCTCTATGTGTGTATGTACGCTCTAGCCATTTTTGCGGTTATCATTACGCTTGGTGGTATGAAAGTAATTGGGTTTACCGATGTAATTCAGGTTTTTTTCCTCATACTAGGTGGTTTGGTTACAACATACTTAGCATTAGATTTAGTAGCAAAACAATTTGGAAGTGAAGGTGTGGTTAGTGGATTCAAATTAATGATGGAACATTCGTCTGACCATTTCCATATGATTTTCAAAAAAGATGATCCTAATTTCCCTAGTCTTCCTGGGCTTACCGTATTGGTAGGCGGTATGTGGATTGTGAACCTAAACTATTGGGGTTGCAACCAATATATTACCCAAAGGGCTTTGGGTGCAGATTTAAAAACAGCACGTGGAGGAATTTTATTTGCGGCTTTTCTTAAATTATTGATGCCAATCATTGTGGTATTACCCGGTATTGCAGCTTATGTACTTAACCAAAAAGGTTATTTCACCAACAATGAGTTGATGGATGCTTCTGGTGAAATAGTGGGCGATAAAGCATACCCTACCTTACTTAATTTATTACCAGTTGGTTTCAAAGGCTTGTCAGTAGCTGCATTAACTGCAGCAATCGTGGCTTCTCTTGCAGGAAAAGCCAATAGTATTGCTACCATATTTACCCTAGATATTTATCAAAAAAGAATCAAGCCGGCTGCCACTGAAAATGAATTGGTAACTACTGGAAAAATGACGGTTCTAATTGCAATGATTATTGGTTGCCTCATTTCTCCTATGTTAGGCATCGATAAAAAAGGTGGATTTGAATTTATTCAGGAATATACAGGCTTTGTAAGCCCAGGTATTTTTGCCATGTTTATACTAGGGTTCTTCTGGAAAAAAGCTACTTCTAATGCTGCTTTGTTTGCTACAGTGGGAGGATTTACTCTTTCGGTGATTTTTAAGTTTTTGCCTAAATATGTAAGTCTCGAATGGCTACAGCCTCTTGGCTTTGCATTTAAGAATAGCGAAGGCATTTATGAAATTCCTTTCTTAGACAGGATGGGCTTTGTATTTGTTATTTGTGCGGTAATGATGTACGTCATCAGTATGATAGATAATAAAAATGGAGTTGTTCCTAAGGGGTTAGAGGTAGATACCAAGATGTTTAAACCCACCAACGCTTTCGCTGTAGGTGCTTTGGTAATCTTTGGAACATTGGTTGCCTTATATTCTTTCTTCTGGTAAATGATTGTAGGGCGGGTAGTTTTTTTCTTGAAATATTTTAATCGGGATAAAAAATGCTCGGAATACGCTGCCATTAAACTTCCCGAAAGTTTTAAACTTTCGGGAAGTTGATGCACGTTTTTTTCTCATTTCGTGTAAGCCTATCACTGCTTTTTATACTTTACTATATTAAATTCCTAAACGGCTATCGCTTAAAAAAGCAATAGCCGTTTTTTTATTGTGCAATATCAAACCAAACAACCATAGACCAAACAATAGACTTCAACATAATTCCACCAAGGAGTTAATCTATTATAGAGATCGCCACAAATGCACGAATGGCAACTTGCACTCGCCCAATCCTCCAATTGCGATATTAGTCGCATCTGCTCCAATTCCACGAATTGTTGGTAGGCTTGTATCAATTATTTCAATTTGAGGTAATTGTAAAAAGAGACAATTTGCTCAAACTTTTTGAAACGCTAACACCAAAATCTCCTTACCCCATTAATCAATTTTTTTTCTGCTTCGCAAAATGAATGGTCAAAAAATGTCTTGGCAATTTTTTACTTGGAAAGTTTTAAAACTTTCCATCTTATTTCTTTCCAACGTTGGAAAGTTTTTTTTGGAAAGTTTTAAAACTTTCCATCTCATTTCTTTCCATCATTGGAAAGTTTTTTTTGGAAAGTTTAAAAAATTTCCATCTTGTTTCTTTCCATTACTTTTTTGTTGGGTGCTGGATTCAAACAACATTTTTTATCTCAAAAGAAATGTCATTGCCTGTGGATTTATACTTTAAACTGCATAAATAGATGTACTCGGAATATTCAGCAGTTAAACTTCCCAAAAGTTTTAAACTTTCGGGAAGTTTTGTACGATTTTATCCCACTTTGAATATAAAAATTAAGCGTAAATATTTCCCCATTACAAGCTAACCATATTAAGTACTTAGTGCCAAATAACAGAACTGACATCAACTTACCTAGTTTTGTCACCATAGAAAAATTATTCCACCTTATTTACTTATTTACCATTCATGCAACCAGCATCAAAAAAAACAATCAACGGTTGGGCTATTTACGATTGGGCGAATAGTGCCTACAATTTGGTGATTACCTCCACCATTTTTCCAGCCTATTACGATGCCATCACCACAATCAAAGACACGAAAGGCAACGTGGTATCGCACCAAGTTCATTTTTTAGGAATAACTGTGGAAAGTGCATCGCTGTATAACTATGCCATCGCCTTTGCTTATTTATTAATTGCCATTCTTTCCCCGATACTCTCCTCTATTGCCGATTCTAGGGGCAATAAGAAAAGCTTTATGCAGTTCTTCTGTTATCTGGGTAGCATTGCCTGTTGCAGCATGTTTTGGTTTACCAAATCAACTTTGACGTTGGGTATCATTGCCGCAATAATAGCAGCAGTTGGTTATTGCGGTAGCCTCGTTTTTTACAATGCCTATTTACCTGAAATTGCGCCAAAGGAGCAGCAGGACAGCGTTAGTGCCAAAGGTTTTGCCATGGGGTATATTGGTAGCGTGCTCCTCCAAATTATCTGTTTTTTCTTTGTGTTAAAACCCGAATGGTTTGGTATTACCGACGGTGGATTTGCACCAAGGCTGTCCTTTTTGTTGGTAGGAATCTGGTGGATGGGGTTTGCCCAAATAACCTTTGCTCGTTTGCCAAAGGCCAGATATACTCCCAAAGATCAAGGCAATTGGAATCAAATTTTGGGAGCTGGCTTCCGTGAATTAAAAAAAGTAGCACAACAAACCGCCCATATGCTGGTGCTAAAAAGATTTCTACTATCCTTTTTGTTTTACAGTATGGGTGTTCAAACCGTGATGTTGGCAGCCACTCTTTTTGGCAGTCAGGTATTGCAATTACCCACCAGTAAGTTAATTATCTGCATTTTAGTTATCCAAATTGTAGCCGTTGCTGGTGCCTATTTAATGGCACGGTTATCAAAATTATTAGGCAATTTTCAAGTGTTGGCCATCACTGTATCCATTTGGGTGGGCATTTGTATTGCGGCTTATTACATTACCACCGAAAATCAATTTTATTGGATTGCAGCACTTGTTGGTTTGGTAATGGGGGGCATTCAATCGCTGAGTCGTTCCAGTTATGCCAAGCTGATCCCCACAGATTCAAGCGATACCGCTTCGTTTTTCAGCTTTTACGACGTTACGGAAAAAATAGCCATAGTGGTGGGTATGGTTAGTTTTGGTTTGGTGCAACAAATAACAGGTAACATGCGCAATTCCATCTTGGCCTTAATTATTTTCTTCTTCCTTGGGTTGGTTTTTCTTTTGCGCACTATTCAGGCAGAAAAAAACATTTCTAACCCCCCTTTAAAATTGCATGAATGAAATTATATAGTATTGAAACTGGGTTATTCAAATTGGATGGAGGTGCCATGTTTGGCGTAGTGCCCAAGAGCATTTGGAATAAACTCAACCCCGCCGATGACAACAATATGTGCGAATGGGCGCTGCGCTGCCTCTTGTTAGTAGAGGGTGACAAGCGAATTTTGATAGATACAGGCATAGGCAACAAACAAGACGAACGTTTTTTCTCTCATTATTATTTATCAGGTGATGATTCCTTAGAAAGCTCTTTGGGTATTTTAGGATTTACCCCCGCCGACATCACCGATGTAATACTTACCCATCTGCATTTTGACCATTGCGGTGGGGCTATTTTACGAGAGGAGGACGAATTAATTCCTGCATTCCCCAATGCACATTATTGGAGCAATGAAGCACATTGGCAATGGGCTACTCAACCGAACGCCAGAGAAAAAGCTTCCTTTTTAAAAGATAATATACTCCCGATTGCCTCCTCTGGAAAATTAAAAATGGTCAATTCCTCCATTATCGATTTAGTGGAAGGTCGCTTGGCAAGTAGCCCATCCAATATTTTACCTGAATTAAGTTTTCGTTTCGCAAATGGACACACGAAGGGGATGATGCTACCGCAAATACAATACAACGGATACACCATTATGTATATGGCAGATTTACTGCCTTCCACAGGACACATACCGCTACCTTATGTAATGGCATATGATATGTTTCCCCTACTCACGCTCGATGAAAAATCAGCGTTTTTAAACGAAGCCGTGGACAATCAATACATTTTGTTTTTTGAACACGACCCCATTAATGAATGTTGCACACTCGTTCGTACAGATAAGGGCATCAGGGTAAAAGAAACTTTTAAATTATCTGAAATTTAGGGAGAATTTATTTGCTATGCGAATAATGTAATTTGGTAAGGATTTGAATAGGATGAATGGATTGAAGTTGGATTCTTTGCTGTCAAACTTCCCGTTTTCTATGTTGTTAAGAAAATTAACTACGTTGTTAGGAAGGTTTCCTATATTGTTAGGAAGGTTTCCTACGCTGTTAGGAAGGTTTCCTACGTTGTTAGGAAGGTTTCCTACGTTGTTAGGAAGGTTTTCTATGTTGTTATGAAGCTTTCCTTCGTTGTTATGAAGCTTTCCTTCGTTGCTATGAAGCTTTCCTTCGTTGTTATGAAGCTTTCCTATGTTGTTATGAAGCTTTCCTTCGTTGTTATGAAGCTTTCCTTCGTTGTTATGAAGCTTTCCTTCGTTGTTATGAAGCTTTCCTACGTTGTTAAGTAGATTCTCTATGTTGTTAGGAAGATTTTTTATGTTATTAGGAAGGAAAGTTTGGAGCTTTCGGGATGTTTATACATTATTTTATCTCTTTTTGATTATCGATAAAATGGAGGGCGAGTGTATCTTTTTGCAGAAATTACTCACCCTTTATTCGTATGGAAGTTTAATTTTTACTAATTAGCGAAGTAAGCGGAGAACGTAATTTGTCGTAACCCATCATATCTACTTTAACAGACCCAACAGTAATAGGGCTTTCGATTCTTATAGGAATATGGTTGGCATCATCCGTAACCCAAACGGTCATTTTCTCCCCCCCAGAAAAGATGGTGCCTTTTACTAGCAATGGCTTAAACTTAATGGCATTGAATTTTCCATATCTCGTTTTAATGGTTTCTTTACCGAGGTATTTGATATAAAGACCGTACACCTCATTGTCCAAAAACATGCTGAATGGGATTCTATCTTCAGGTTTATACTTATTAAAGTCAATATTCCGTGCATAGTAAATAGCACTCAATACATCTTGCACACAATTGGGTACAGTTTTGGTGCCTTTTTCGCTGGTTGCCGTGTTTTTTTCATTGTTAAAGGTGATGTTTTCCAATTGCTTAAAGCCTCCTTCATCAATATTTCTCAGAAATTTTTGAGGTTGCAAATTACCAGTATCAATAAAGCTTTCATACCTGTCCCGCACTCTAAATATCCAATCGTAACTAGGATTGCTGTTGCCAGCCCCAATAACATGATACACCGGTTTTCCGTTTAATTTCTCCAAATTGGTGGCAAAAGTGGCCGAACCTGCATTTACATATATGCCAATAACCGAGTAAAAAACGGAATAATTAATTAGCTCACCCTGCTGAAAAGCGGTGTTGCGAATGCCGCAAAATTCGTCCCCCACATTCGGGCTAATTGAACTAATAAAAGAGAGCAATAAGGCAAAGAATACTTTCATAATGGTTATTTTCTAAGTGCTTAATAGTGATTCATTCGTTATTGATTATCCTCATCCCAATCTCCAAAACAAGAAAGAAAAACCGAAAAACTGTTATGCACTTTATTTTCTTACAATTTTTAATCCTAAAATCATCAAGCTGCCCGCTAGTGCCGGAATAATTAAATTAACCAGCCAAATACTAGCCGCCGTGGCGATAATACCTAACGTATTATTAGTGAAGATGCCAAATAAAGCAATACTCACTTTACCACGAATACCTACTTCTGCTAACGCAATGCTCGGTACAATAGTCATCACCAATAATTGTACGCATACTAACGCAATTATTTGCCACCAAAGCACCTGTACGCCAAAAAACTGGTACATCAGCAAATATTGCAGCACATACACAACGTATCTAACTAAAGAAAGGACAAGTATTTTTGTTAATTCTTTTTTTTGAAGGGTTTCTAATTTTTGGATTAAATATTTATACTTAGCTACCCATGGAATTCTTTCTATCACTTTCGTTATCCATACGAGATTATAATAGAACAATGCCAGGAAAATGGCGGTAAAGCCTACAATGGTAATTAATCCCCTCAACCAAAAAATAGATAAAGGTTGCTGTATTTGTGGGGAACTTTCCAGCAAGAAATAAACGTACGCCATGCTAATTAATCCTGCAATAAAAGTGACCATAATTTGGGCAACACTACCCACAGCAGATAGAGACAAAGCCCGTAATCGATTGCCATCTTCCATATATACCACCCTGCCTACATACTCCCCCACCCTATTGGGCGTGCCGAGTGCCAATGCCTGTCCACTAAACACTGCCCTAAATGCTCGGTGATAGGCTAACTTTTGGATTGGCCGCATGAGTAATTGCCATTTTTTTGCTTCTAAACCCCAATTGCCAATCATCAAAACCACTACCATGTACACCCGCCATTGTTGGGTGCTATAGAATGTGGCAACAATGGTGCGCCAAGATTCTTGCAAATCTTTTTGCATAGTAATTTGCTGGTAAATACTATAACAAAGCCACACAAACACGAGTGGCCCTACAAAATAATTGAGTAATATTTTTAATTGTTTATTCAGATGATCTAGATATTATTACCAGCAAATAACGGCTTAATGGGGCATACGAAAAAATAGGTTAATAAGATAAAAGGAAAAATACCCGATATCCATTTTTCAAAACATGGGCTTGAGCTTAACTTTATTACAATAGAATACGGTGAATAACCATTGTTTCAGAAAATTATATAGCCACAAACCCCGCTTTTCACGATTATTGTAACTACCATGACTACACCAACTCAACCGAGTACCATTATTTTAGGCATTGACCCAGGTTCGCAAATGATGGGCTATGCACTATTAAAAGTGGATAATAACCAACCCCGTGTATTATTAATGGATACCCTAAAGCTGACTATGTATGAAGACATTTACCAGCGTCTGGAAAAAATTCACACAAAAGTTTGCGAATTAGTTAGGCTTTACCGCCCCACTACTTTTGCTATTGAAGCACCATTTTTTGGAAAAAACGTACAAAGTATGCTTAAACTTGGCAGAGCGCAGGGGGTAGCCATTGCCGCTGCCATGCAGGGAGGCTTAGACATTACCGAATACAGCCCAAAGAAAGTAAAACAATCCATTACAGGAAATGGCAACGCAGATAAAGAACAGGTGTGGATGATGCTCAAACAAACCTTAAACATTGAAGAAAAACCACAATACTTCGATGCCACAGATGCACTAGCTGTTGCACTGTGCCACCACTACCAATCAAATTCTATTCTTGGCAAAGCCGGAAAAGGATTTAAGGGTTGGGATGATTTTATAGCAAAAAATGCGGACAGAATAAAAAAATAAGGGTCAAAAAAATAACCTAGGGAGTGTCAGTAATTCGATTTAAGCGCAAACGTAAAGGTTCTAATGCCTTAATTATGATGTTGGCATTGATGCTCGGCTGTACATTATTATTGGTTGTTAACTCAAACTGATTAATAATACTGCCAACGATTATCTGCATCTGGTAATCAGCCAAAGCCCTTCCAATACACATTCGTTTGCCTTGTCCAAAAGGTATATAGGCAAAGTTTTTACCCTTAAATTGTTCTTTCTCAAAATTGGAAGGGTCAAACTCATTGCCGCTTTGCCAATATTTTGGATGGCGGTGCAAGGAATAAGAACTAATTACTACAATGCTTTTAGCATGAATTTGAAAGCCATTAACCACATCGTCACTAGCAGCCTCACGGGCATAGGACCAAACGGGGGGATACAAGCGCAAACTTTCTTTCATCACCATCTGCAAAAATGGCAGTTGCAACTGTGCTAGATGCTTATGGGGTATTAATTCTAATGATTGCTGCAATTCTTGCCGCACTTTTTGCTGCACATTTGTATTGGCAGCTAGGTTGTACAGGGTCCAAGTGATTGCTGTAGCTGTGGTATCGAAAGCTGCAAAAACAAAGTTCATGAACTGATCTCGAATGTTTGTTTTAGTAATTTTATTTTGTTCATAATCTGCCAATAGTAGTTGGAACAATCCATTGGGCTGGTATTTATGAGCAATTAAATCTTCCACTAACCCAAAGGCTATGTTTTCCAGCTTTGCTAAATATTGGTCGTGCTTTTTGTATTGATAATTTTTTCCAAATGGTTTTAGCAACGATGACTTCAATTGAAACCAAAACAAAGATTTTACACTTGAGGCTTCCATCCTTCCAGTAAGTGCTTCATAAATGGCATGATCGTCAAAGGTTTTGTTAGCACAAATTTGGGTGCGTAACATGATGCGCAACATCAAAATATTTAGGTCATGCTCCACATTTACCAATGGATTCTGTTCTATTTGGCTTTGCCACTTCTGCGTAAGTTTCCCCAATTCCTCCTCAATAATTGGTAAAGTACTTTCAATGGCAGTTGTAGAAAATAAACCCTTCAACAATTTATGCTGCGCCTCCCAATCATCCCCATCGCTCATGAAAATGCCATTGCCTAAAAACTTATCTAGCCCAGTAATAGCTGATTGCTTCACCGCCTTTCCACGAGAGTAGGCATCTTGGCTATCCTTTAAAAAATGCTTTACATAATCGGGGTGGTTTACAAAAACTATTTGGCTTTTCTTATAAAGCGGAAGCGCGAAAATATCCCCATACTGGGTGGTCATCTGATGAATGGCCTTCAATGGATTTTTGAGTAATCCAACAGCATGAACTGGAATTTTATAAGCAGGAATTTTAGGTACAGGTCTAATTTCTTGATGTTCCATTTAGGGAGAAAAAATGTTGAAATACAAAGCCTAGCATTAGTGGAGCGTGATAAGCATCTTTAGAAAACCAGCAAAATACCTTAAATACTGCTTTGAATTGATTGATAAAATTCAGGTTACAATAGATGCATACATAAAAAAATGGGGGCAAATTGCTTTGCGCCCCATTTTGTAAACTTATCATTGATTCGTTTTAGAATAATTACTTGGGAAATGCTAGAGCCATTAAGCACTTGCGCTTTCTTCAGCAGCCGCAGCTTCTTCCCGCTTAATTTGAAACTTGATGGTATTCGTCTCTTTGTCAAGTACAGCTAATAGCACATCACCATTTTTAATACTTAAGTTTAAAATTTCTTCCGCCAAAGGATCCTCAAGGTGTTTTTGGATAGCTCGGTGCAGAGGTCTGGCTCCAAAATTGGCATCGTACCCTTTCTCTGCAATAAAATCTTTGGCTTCCTCAGTAATTTCTAAATTCAAGCCCATGTTATTCAAGCGCTTGTACACACTTTTCATAACAATATCAATAATAGCAAAAATATTCGCCTTGGTGAGCGAGTTAAATATCACCACATCATCAATTCTATTCAAAAACTCCGGAGAGAATGTTTTTTTGAGCGATTTTTCAATAACTGCTTTGTTATTCTCTTCTTGGTTTTGCATCCTGGCTGCTGTAGCAAAACCAACCCCGTCTCCAAATTCTTTTAATTGACGCACCCCAATATTAGAAGTCATGATAATCAAGCTATTCTTGAAATCAATTTTCCTCCCTAGGCCATCCGTAAGCATACCGTCATCCAAAACTTGGAGCAGAATATTGTAAATATCTGGATGCGCTTTTTCAATTTCATCTAGTAATATTACCGAATAAGGTTTGCGGCGTACTTTTTCAGTTAATTGTCCACCTTCTTCATAACCCACATAGCCAGGAGGTGCACCAATTAACCTACTCACCGTAAATTTTTCCATGTATTCACTCATGTCGATACGGATTAGAGCATCTTCACTGTCAAACATGTATTTGGCTAAACTTCTGGCCAATTCCGTTTTACCCACACCTGTAGGCCCTAAGAAAATAAAGCTTCCAATCGGTTTTTTGGGATCTTTAAGACCAACCCTATTTCGCTGGATTGCTTTGGTTACTTTAGTTATTGCATCCTCTTGCCCAATAACCATTCCCCGCATGTCTTCGCTCATTCTACGAAGCTTCTCTGTTTCGGCCTGTACCATGCGCTTGACAGGAATACCGGTCATCATGCTGATCACCTCGGCTATATTGTCTTCGGTAATAGGATAGCGTTTGTGTTTGCTATCTTCTTCCCAATTTCTTTTGGCCGATTCCAACTCTTCACCCAAGCGTTTTTCTTTATCACGCAAACTTGCAGCCTCCTCAAAACGTTGGCTTTTCACCACTTTGTTCTTTTCTATCTTAACCTCTTCTATTTGCTTTTCGAGGTTAACAATTTCTTCTGGAACGTTGATGTTTTTTAAGTGAACCCGAGCACCAACTTCATCTAACACATCAATTGCTTTGTCGGGCAAAAGCCTATCGGTCATGTAGCGATCACTCAATTTCACACAGGCTTCAATGGCCTCTTGGTCATAATTAACGTTGTGGTAGTCCTCGTACTTACCCTTGATGTTATTAAGAATCAAAATAGTTTCATCCACGGTTGGTGGTTCTACCAATACCTTTTGGAAACGACGGTCTAATGCGCCATCTTTTTCAATGAACTGACGATATTCGTCTAATGTAGAAGCACCTATACATTGTAATTCACCCCTAGCTAAAGCTGGTTTAAAGATATTACTAGCATCCAAGCTACCACTTGCACCACCAGCACCAACTATCGTATGTATTTCATCAATAAAGAGTATTACATCCCGATTTTTTTCCAATTCGTTCATGATGGCTTTCATCCTTTCTTCAAATTGGCCTCGGTATTTGGTACCAGCTACTAATGCTGCAAGGTCTAATGAAATCACTCGCTTATCAAACAATACGCGACTTACTTTTCGTTGAACAATTCTTAGTGCAAGACCTTCTACTATGGCAGTTTTACCCACCCCTGGTTCACCAATTAAAATGGGGTTATTCTTTTTTCTTCTAGAAAGAATTTGCGAAACCCGCTCAATTTCATTTTCCCTTCCCACAATTGGGTCTAAAGAACCAGATTCTGCCATTTTGGTAATGTCTCTACCAAAATTATCCAATACAGGTGTTTTGCTTTTGGCAGCAGCACCCTGTTTACCAGTTGTAGAAGATCCTTTGGGCTGCTGGTAGCCACTACCCCTCTTGTCATCTTCAAATTCTTCTTCCTGCTCATCAGGAAATTCATTCTTAGGCGTAGCAGTACTGCCCACCATGCCTAATTCGTTTTTAAATACATCGTAGTCCACATCAAATTGATTTAATATTTGAGTTGCTATATTTTCTTTGTTCTTTAGAATACTAAGCAACAAATGTTCTGTTTCTACTAATTGGCTTTTCAAAGCTTTTGCCTCCAAAACCGTTACACGAATCACTTTCTCGGCTTGTTTGGTTAAAGGAAGGCTATTAATGTTGGCAATATTTTTACCCGTTTTATCTTTTATGGCTAGTTCAATTTCCTTTCTTAACTCATAAAGATCCACGTTTAAATGCTGCAATACCTTAATAGCAGTGTTCTCCCCATCTCTTATCAAACCCAATAATAAATGCTCCGTGCCAATGAAATCATTGCCCAAACGGAGCGCCTCTTCTCTACTGAAAGAAATGATTTCCTTAACCTGTGCTGAAAAATTATTATCCATATCGTTAAATTATGTACCGAGGGTACAATTATAAAGAATTATTTTTGAGGAAACTTAATGTAAACCAAATAATTAATAATAAACACCGGATTTATGAATTTCAAAATTGATACCAAGGAAAAATTTGTAGTAATTACTCCTGAAATGTTCCATTTTAATGACATAATGGCTGAATTCCTTCACAATCACTGTGAAACAATATTAGGTAGTAAAATCAAAAACATTGTCTTAAATATGGAATTGGTGAAAAATATAGACAGCAGCACGGCGGTTTTGTTGGCCAAACTCCAGCAAAACAGTTACGAATTGGGGGCTAGTTTTGTTCTTTGCCGTGTGGGAGAAAGGATTAACGAGGTTTTTAAACAGGAAGACCTTTTCGATTTTATTAATCAAACACCTACAGAAAGCGAGGCATGGGATATGGTTCAGATGGAAGAAATTGAAAGAGAATTGTTGGATGGTGGTGAATAACAAGAAAACATACAGATTATGCAGATACTATTTTGTATCGTATATTAATGATGGAGTTGAACATTCAACTTTTCGGTGTGGTACTTTTTTAGAAAAGTAATCCCTATTTTTCATTTTTGTAGTAATAATGATACAAGTAATGCTACAATTACCTATACTTGTTTAAAATTAAACCAACTTATACATGTTTGGAGTAACCATCTTAGGTAACAATTCTGCTGTACCTGCTTTTAGCAGACATCCAACAGCACAAATTGTAACCATACACGACCAATTATTATTGATTGACTGTGGAGAAGGTACCCAAATGCAGATTGCCCGTTATAAAATTCGCCGCAGCCGAATCAAGCATATATTCATTTCACACTTGCATGGAGATCATTATTTCGGACTCATCGGGCTAATTTCTAGCATGTGCTTGATTGGCAGGGAAGAAAAACTGTTTATCCACGGCCCCAGAAAACTAAAAGATATAATTGACATCCAGCTAAGTGCAGCCGACACGATGGTGCCTTTTGCCATCGAATTCAATGCGCTTGATGAAAACGGCTTGGTTGTAAATGAACCCAAGTTTTCTGTTGAATGCTTCGCTACACAGCACAGGGTTGAGTGCAGGGGATTTATTGTGCGAGAAAAGAAAAAACCTCGTAAAATAAATAAGGACAAAATCAACCAATACCCCATTCCAGCGGCTTTTTATGATCGATTAAAAGATGGGGAAGACTATACTACTAAGGATGGTCAAGTCATTAAAAATGAATTGGTTACCATACCTAATGTGCCAGCTAGGAGTTATGCCTACTCAAGCGACACCATTTTTGACCACAATGTGGCCAACCATGTAAAGGATGTTAATCTGCTGTATCATGAAGCAACTTATTTAAAGGATATGACTGAAAATGCAACCAAACGCTTCCATTCTACCACCCACCAAGCTGGCTTTATAGCCAAAGAAGCCAAAGTGGACAAACTGATTATTGGTCATTTCAGTAGCAAATACGAGGATTTATCGCCTTTTCTACAGGAGACTAAGGAGGTTTTTCAGAATACACACTTGGCAATTGAGGGTTCTACCCATATCGTGTAAATGGATGCTGATGGGGTAACCTGCTAATACTCATGAGCAGCATCCTTCAAAAAATAATTGGCCTTTTTTTAAAAAACATTTTGCCATTCAAAAACTGCCCCTATATTTGCACTCCCAACAAAGAAGAAGGGTACAAAAAAGGGAGTTTAGCTCAGTTGGTTTAGAGCATCTGCCTTACAAGCAGAGGGTCGGCGGTTCGACCCCGTCAACTCCCACAAAAGCGTTTAGATTTATTTCTAAACGCTTTTTTTATGCCTGTTTCGGAATACTTCCTATATATTGATGCAAAATACAGGTTGGAAAAAGTGTTTTCCTTTTGCTAAGGAAGTGTACAGAACAACTATATTACCAACCTTTATTGCGATTCGGAATTTCTTCTTTCTTATGAGATGCCATGACCTTTTAATTTATTGTCCTCTAGAGCAAAGGGTAGGTTAAATCAAATTCCCAATCTAACGCTTGAAGTTGGCTTCTTAATCTATCCAAATTGTATATCAGATCTCCAAAACTTGGCTTGTTTTCCTCATAAATCATCTCTTCTTTCATTTTGGCATAATCTGCTTCCCACTCCGCCATTCTATTTTGTGTTGGAATAGGATTAACCGTCAGCGGATTATGGAGATTGTAATCTACATCTCCAATTCTGGAATACCTGTAACGGTGTGCTACTATGGTTTCATAAAGTTCCTTATCGTTTATTGCATTCTTTGCAATACCTGCTTTAGTCAGATGGTATATATCATACAAGTGCCTACTTAATCTATCCACTCTCATTTTTTCAGCCGGGTGATGAAATTCTTCATGCAATAAAAATAGCTTTTCTAAAAAAGTGCGCTCTGGATTTACAGTAGGTACGGCAAATAGTGGTTCAACAAAATCTTTACCCGCATAAAATTCATCCACTAATGAACCAAAAGTTTGGATAGTAAAAGGCTCTCTTAACGACCTGCAACTGATTTCAATTTGTACCCTCGGTAAAACATATTCTGTAGGTGGAGACACAACATTTGGGTAGTAAATTTCCAATACTCTAGGATCTTGATCGCTTTCTTTTGCATCAAGCACAACAAATTTCAACTCCTTGTATCCTTTAAATTCAAATGCTTGTTTCAATTCTTCAAAGAAAGTCCCGTAGTGTATGCTCCTGCGGCTTTTCTAAGTTTATCCCTTTGGTTCTTTCCTAGATCTCCTTTAAATCCAAAATATTCTTTTTCAATGGCTAAATCAATATCTTCAGAAAAGCGATTTATTAATTTCCAAGCTTTACTTAGTGATGTTCCGCCCCTAAAAACCAAATTTTTTGCAATTGGCATTTGAAAAATGATATCCAACGTTCGGCTTACCCACCAATCTTTTTCTACAGCAAAGAGAGTCATTCTATTTTCGGCTGCAATTGCATTGAAAATGGCTATTTTCTCATCCTTACTTGTTGTATAAAAACTAATTACTGCCATCGCTCCATATTTTATTCATTATTTTTTGAATCCATACAGGTGCTAAAGCTATATCGTGTTTTAGGTCTTTTTCATCTTCCTTTTTTAGCAAGTCTAAAATCTTATGTTCATCATCTTCATTTACTTTCCCATTTCCAATTTCTTTTAAAGCTTGAATAACCAATCGGCTAATTTTACCTTTTGCCATTAGGTTTTTAGGCGTGGTTTTTTTAAACTTAATATTCCGCTTTCCCACTTTTATTTCTCTTGGAGAGCCATCTGTAAGCAATACAATATTCATGGGTACTTGGGTACTAAGACCTAAAGCATTCAAGGCATAACTGCCTGTAGGTATCGTTCTTATCTTATCCCTTTTAGCTATAGCTTCTGCTACTTCCTCGGCACTCGGAACCAATGGTCCGATCAGTTTACTTATTTTGGGACGTACATAAATGCCTTGTGCCGCTCTCACTAACACATTTTTATCTTGCAAACGATCTAAAGCTTTACGTATGGCATCAGACGAACCATAAGACAAATAATCATCTGGAAACACCAACGAACCCATCGGTTTGCTTTTTATAGACTTTTCTATTTTCTTTTCAACGCTTAGCATTTTTAATTTTAATTTCAATTTGTCACAAATTTAGAAAAGATTTGTGACAAAGAATACAATTCACTGAAAGCTTATTTTACTAAATTCATAACACTACTCTGTCACAAATTTCGACAACATTTGTGACAGGTATCAAAACACATTTGCACTCCTTATTGCACATTCCTTATTCTCTCATTACTAGTTCGCTTATTAGTATATAGTTTATTGATTTGCTTGTGGAGTGAATGGTACGAGCTTAATATTCGCAATAAGGCGAGGGCTTATCAGTCTTGGGGCAGGCAGTGGTTTTCACGCCATCACTGGCAATTGGCAATATAAAGACCATACGAAAACCGGACAAGGAACTAAGCGGGAGAAAGGTCAGGAAAAACTAATTGGTGCCATCAAATACAAAACAAGAAAAGTGGCTTTTTACAAAGTGGAAAATGATACTTCAAGAACTATTTATAAACAATTCCCTGGCTTCGTAAAAATCACCCTCTAACCCTAACCCACCCCTCTAAATATTAATTTTATCCCGCATTAAAAAGTTTACATAAACTTAATATTGGCGAATAGAAATGGTGACTAGTTTTGCCCTCACAAATTTTTAATAAACAATATTTTGTAAAATGATTTCTTTATGAGTAACATTACAGTAAACAGAGTGAGCACCACTTTAACTGCAACTGAACAAACCAATCTTAACACCATTAAAGCCAACTACGTTGCTGTTATAGATAGCAAGTGCGTAACCTTGACTAAAGATCAAGAAGATGGCCTTAAAGGGGTTAAAGTGGAAAACCTAGCATTTGCTCAAAACACCGTTAAGGCGAACGATGCAGAAGGGGTAGCCATGATGCCGCCATCTATTGCAGCATTTGCACCTGAACTGGTGAAGGATGTTACTTTTTTTGACCAATTGGACATCGAAGAAAAATGGCTAGAGGGCAGGCTGTTGAAAATTATACAAACCAAAAAAGTAATAGCCGACGAAATGTATAACATTGCATTGAAGTTCTATGGCATTTACGAAACGCTTGCTGCGGCTGGCGTTCCAGGTGCGCAGGCTAGATATGACCAATTGAAATATCGTTTTGAAAATAATGGTGCAGGACGCCCCCCAATCGACGAAAAATAATTGACTCCACCAACCTTTTAAGGAAACCGCTTAACAGCGGTTTTTTTATGCCCTTTCGGGATACCGGGGGATAAAAAATTTGCTTACATTATTTAAACCTCACCCCAACCCCTCTCCAAGGGAGAGGGAATGCTTTACTGGAATGGATTCCAGGATATTTTCACCCTGTGTTATTTTATTGTTGGAACGCCTTTTTTGCTCCTAGATAACGAATCAATGTAGATACAAATGAGGATTCATTCTTCAAGTGTGTCCATTTATTGGGTGTAAAGTGTCCATTTATTGGGTGTAAAGTGTCCATTTATTGGGTGCAAAATGTACATTCATTGGGTGCAAAATGTCCATTTATTGGGTGCAAAGTGTACATTTATTGGGTGTAAAGTGTCCATTTATTGGGTGTAAAGTGTCCATTTATTGGGTGTAAAGTGTCCATTTA
>JAIXOJ010000058.1 GCA_027486835.1 Chitinophagaceae bacterium | reverse complement strand
ATTGACACCATTCTTTTTCCATTGGTAGTTAGGTGAAGCTCCACCATTAGTAATACTAGCGGTAAAAGTTACCGAAGTGCCAACATTGATGGTAGTTGCCGATGCCGTGATGCCAATTGTAGGAGTAACTTTCGAAATAATTGGTACAACAATACTATAGCCTGGACTGCTTATACTACCATTGCCCACGTATAATTGACCATTATAAGTACCTCCTGCAACACTTGTAGGAATGGCTATGGCAATAGGACTACTGGTGATGGTAGCATTAATTACGTTTGTAAATCCTGCATTAATTGCCGCAGCATCCCAGTAAATACTGTAAAAATTTGGACTTCCTTGCAATGAGGTATAGCTAAAGTTAACGGAACTAGTACCTTGACAAACTGACGGAATACTACCCGTAGGGGTTAATGCATAGGATACATTGACTGTAATAGCAATATTTGTCGATACAACTGTTGAGGCTGTTACGCAGGCATCGGAAGAAGTAAGCTGACAACTAATAATATCGCCATTAACTAAGGTGGTAGTGGTGTAGGTAGCACTATTTGCACCGCTTATGTTAACGCCATTTTTCTTCCATTGGTAGGTAGGTGAAGCTCCACCATTAGTAATACTAGCGGTAAAGGTTACCGAAGTGCCAGCAGTAATTGTCGTTGCGGATGCAGTGATTCCAATGGTAGGAGTAGCTTTAGCAATAACTGGAATAGAAATATTATATCCAGGGCTGCTAGAGATGCTATTACCAACATATAATTGACCAGTATAAGTACCGCCTGATACACCTGTAGGTACGGCAATTGCAATAGGACTACTTACTATTGAGGCATTGATTACATTGGTAAATCCAGCATTTAGGGCAGCCGTATCCCAATATATACTGTAAAAACTTGGACTTCCTTGCAATGAGGTATAGCTAAAATTAACTGAGCTAGTACCCTGACAGACCGAGCTAATACTGCCGACTGGTGTTAAAGCAAAGGCAGAATTAATACAAACAGCTTTAGACGATTTAGCACCTACACCGCAAGCATTCTTTGGTTGAACTGTAATGTTGCCACACCAAGCAGAAAGAGATGCGGTAAACTTAATGCTGTTGCTGTCCGCTTTTGAACTCACTACCGCCCCAGTAGGCAATGTCCAATCATAAGTGGTAGCATTCGCAACTGGATTAATTGAATATACCAAATTGGCTTGACCAACGGTAGCCGTTGCAGATCCTGTTATTGTGCCAGCATTACCAGGTAATGGTTTCTCAACAGGATTCAATGGAATACTCACAGTTAGGGTGCCGCAAACACCAGTTCCTGTAGCTGTATACACGATTGGAGCAGTTACGGTTGTGTTAACAGTAGTACCCTTAGTAGTATCAAGCCCAGTTGCTGGACTCCATACCCAATTAGTGAAAGTACCAGTATTTGAAAGTACAATTGGCAATGAAGAGCCTTGGCAAACTTCATTATTACTAATTACACTCACGCTGTCACCACCAACTGTTAAGCCTAAATTAGTAGCCGCCAAAGCTTGATTTAGGTCTGATTCACTCAAGATATAAGCGTATGCGAAGCTGGTGCTTTGATTGGGATTAAGTGTACCCAAATTAAAGGATATGGAAATGGCACTGTCCTCATATTTGTTGGTACCAGTTTGAGATACCCCAATGCCCTTCCAAAGATTAGCTGCATTCCTGTTATCAAAACCGCCACGAGTTACTTTAGCCCTTGCATCAATAGAACCAAGCCCGAGGTAATCACCGCTACCGTTAAGTGAAGTGGCAGAAACCAATGCTTTATTACAAGTATTTGGATTTTGGTACACAATACTGTTATAAGTATTGAAGCTTCCGGTACTGCTTGGGGTATTTCTGGCTTGATCTGGATCAACATTGCGCATGTAATAGACATCCTTAATTGGAGTAGCAGTGGTATTAGTAACCGTTACTTTGGTTACAAAATATAAAGCCCCTGGTGGAATATAGGTTTTGGCCGTCACTGAAAGCCCCGCAGCCGAACCTTGCCATGTGGCACCATTGTCAGCCGCGGTGGATGATACCTTTATAATATTACCTGATATATCATTAACCGTGCAAATTCTATTATTATTATAGTTGGTTCCATTAACTGAAATACCAAAACCTTCTTCGGGAGTGCCTGGCAAAAAGTAGTCACCCACATAAGTTGCCCAATTGTCTTTTGCAGGATTGGCAACAAAACCTAACTGCGTAGCAGAACTTGCGTTACCCGCTCCTCTTGGATGGAAGCCAGTTGGGGCAGAAACGCTGGATGCGAAATTGCCACAAGCGCCCACTGCTACCTCCACTAATTTGTCCTGAATAAATGCATTCCCCGAAACCAACTGTGTATTTGGTGAGTTAACGATAATACTGATGGCATTACTGGTATAGGTTCCTGCAGCAGCACAAGCAGATGCTGTAGTCTGCATTTCACAAGTAATTACATCACCATTTGCCAAGGTAGCATCAGTGAAAGTGCTGCTGTTAGTACCAGTATTTGTACCGTTCTTTTTCCATTGGTAATTAGGGCTTGCCCCTGAACTGGTTGGAGTAGCGGTAAAGGTTACAATGGAACCCGTCCATATTGTGGTCGATGGTGCTGCGCTAATAGAAACTCCTGTGTTTGTAGTTACGGTTACCAATTGTTTACAGGTATTGGTATTGCCGGTAGGATCTTTTACAGTCCATGTAACGGTGTTTACCCCTATTGGTAAACTATCGGGCGCATTATTAAATACGGAAGCCACCGAGCAATTGTCAAAAACAGTGGGGTTACCATAAGATAGGCCAGTAGCAATACATCCTACGTTGGTATAAATAGTGTCATTAGCTGGGCAAGTAATAGTGGGTCTTGTCGTATCTCTCACGGTTATTTTTCCACTAATACTTCTTGTATTTCCAGAGGAATCGGTAGCCGTGAAAGTATTGGTAGTAATGCCTACTGGAAATAAAGAACCAGTAGGAAGCCCTGCCGTTTGTGCTATTTTAACTCCTTTTGTACCACAATTATCTGTGGCAGTAGGTGCATTATAATTTAATAATACCGAACAGCTAGTTGACGGAGCATATAAAATTAAAGTAGGCACTGTTGTAACGAATGTAGGTGCTGTGGTATCTTTTACGGTTATAGTAAAAGAACAGTTTTGCACTTCGCAAGCGTTGGTGGCTGTTACAATAACTGGATAAATGCCCACTGGCAGATTTGTATTGCTTGCTATACTGTAAGTTACTGTTGGCGTAGGAGAACCTGTTACAGAAGCCGCACTGTAAGCAACAGTTGCATTACACTGTCCACTTGCAGTAAATTTAGTTATGTTGGTAGGGCATGTGATGTTAATTGGGGTATAAGCTGTTGCATTCACAGTCATAACAATTACATTACTCTTTGAAGTTGGTGTAGATACTGCACAAGAAGCATTGCTAGTGAGTAAACACCATATGGAATCTCCTGTTTGCAATGCATTTGTTGTAAATACAGAGTCGGTGGCACCAGATATAATAGCACTGTTTTTATACCATTGGAATGTTGGACTATTGCCACTGTTAGTGGTAGTAGCTGTAAAAGTTACTGGAACCCCTGTACAAGTAGTTGAACCAATTACTGAAGCTATATTAATGGTAGGTGTACAAGTTGCTGGGGCAATGTTGATTAAATAATCTTCGGTTTCACCATAATTGATGGTACCACAAGGATTATCCAACACATTGCTATTGTATTGTACCCTAATACGTAATCTGGTAAGACCATAAGTGGCGCTTGTGGGTACAGTGATTGCCGTATTGTAAGTGTAAGGAATTGTTGCTACATAACCATTCAATACAGTTTCACTTGATTCGAATGTTCCGTTTTGGTTATAGTCAATCCAAGCAGTAACCCCCTGTGAGTAACTATTTCCAGTAGTTACAGAAAGATTGTAAGTGGTATTGCTTAGAATAGTAGTGGTGTTAGTGGCGTCTTTAAAATATGAATACCCATTTACACCCTCACAAGCAGACGAACTCCTGTTAATGGTATTAAATGAAACGTTGGATATAATCATGTTGTAATTACAGTTGCCTACAGGTACACAATAAGTGGTATTGTACACCGTCATTTTAATAGCTCCACTAGTCACTACTAATGGTGTGGCACAAGAAGCATTACTAATTAAGGTACAAGTAATTACATCGTTGTTAGCAAGGGTGCTGTCGGTATATACTGCACTGTTGGTGCCGACTACTGTGCCGTTTTTCTTCCACTGATACACAGGGGTAGAACCTCCTAATGTTTGAACAGCAGTAAATACTACCGGTGTTCCAGTTGGAACACTAGTGGCGGGGCTTGCCGAAATGGAAATTGTAGGCGATTTAGTAGTACCAACGATAAAGGGCTTTATAATATTACTTTCCACCGTTGTTGTAATTGCACAAACCGCATTAGAAGTTAAAACACATTTGATGCTATCGTTAGTTGCGAACGTGCCGGTGTAAGATGCACTGGTTGCTCCGCTAATTGGATTACCATTAAGATACCATTGGAATGACGGGCTAGCACCACCAAAGGTTATGTTAGCCGAGAACGAGATGTTGTCGCCAGTACATGCTACTGCGCCACTAATGGCCGAAATTCCAATAGTTGGTTGGCAGGTTGCTGGTACAATATTGATCAAATAATCTTCTGTTTCACCATAAGTAACAGTAGCGCATGGGTCATTAATAGTAGCATTGTATTGGCTTCTTACGCGAAGCCTTGTAAGTCCACTAGTTGCCGTAGTAGGGATTTGTACATTGGTAGTATAAGTCGAGGGAAAAGTTCCGGAGAAATTAGACAACACTATCTCACTTGATTCAAATGTGCCATTTTGGTTAAAGTCTATCCACGCTGTAACCGCCTGTGCATAGGCATTACCAGTAGAAACACTGAGTGGGTAATAACTTCCTGCTTTTACTGTAGTAGTATTGGCTGCATCTTTAAAATAGGAGTAGGCATTCACACCTTCGCAGGTTGGCGAGTACCTATTGATGGTATTGAAATTAACGTTGGTAATAATCATTGTGAAATTGCAATTGCCAACTGGAGTACAATAGTTGGTGGTATAAACGCCCATAACCAGGTTACCACTAGTAATTGTTTTTGGCGAAGCGCACGAAGCATTACTCACTAGGGTGCAAGTAATGATATCTCCATTCACTAGTGTGCTATCTATGTATGTAATACTATTTGTGCCAACAACAGCACCATTTTTCTTCCATTGATAAACGGGCGTTGTTCCTGCAAGTGTAGTTACTGCAGTAAATGTTACTGGCGTTCCAGTAGGCACATTGTTGGCTGGACTAGCTGTTACACTTACTGTGGGTGTTTGAGTACTGCTTACGATGGCTATTTTGAGGCTTTTACTTGTTGCATTTGGGGTAATTGCGCATACCGCATTTGATACAATTTTGCACTGGAAACTATCTACACTAGTTAAATTCTTAGTTGCATAGCTGCTGGCAGTAGCCCCAGAAATGGCTACTCCATTTTTTAACCATTGATAAGTAGGCGAAGCACCACCGTTTTGGAGGTTTGCTGCGAATGTGACCGTATCTCCTGAACAAGCTATTCCTCCAACATTAGCCGTAATAGTAACGGATGGCGTACATGTGGCGGGAATCAAATTCACCAAATAATCTTCTGTTTCACCATAAGTTAACGTACCACATGGGTTATCTGTAGGGCTTGTGTTGTAGGTACTCCGTACACGCATACGAGTGATGCCACCTGAAACCGAGGAAGGTATAGTTACACTAGTGGTGTAAGTAGCAGGGAGGGTATTGGTAAAGCTGTTTAATATTGTTTCAGATGTTTCAAAAGCACCGTTTTGGTTGTAGTCAATCCAAGCAGTAACTCCTTGAGCATAAACATTACCCGTAGTAACAGAAAGCGAATATGACTTACCCCCTTGAACAGTAGCGGTATTTGATGCATCTGTAAAAAGACTATATCCATTTACCCCCTCACAAGTAGGGAAACTTCTATTGATGTTTTCAAAAGAAACATTGGTTATAACCATTGAGTTGTTACAATTTCCAACTGGCTTACAATAATTTGCTGTGTAAATAGTCATTGTAATGCTATTACTTACCACAGTTGCAATGGAAGCACATCCAGCATTGCTGGTCAATGTGCAGGTAATAACATCTCCATTAGCAAAGGTAGAATCAGCGTATGTTGTGCTATTGCCTCCTACAACCACACCATTTTTCTTCCAAACGTACTTTGGAGAAGAACCGCCTAAGGTTTGAGTTGCAGTAAAAGTAACCCAAGTACCAGCGGGAACTGTGGTAGCAGGTGCTGCGCTAATAACAATAGTCGGGGCAGTTGAAGTGGCCACAACTATGGGTTTGATAACATTGCTTATCGCTGTTGGATTGGCTGCTGCACATGCTTCATTTGAAGTAACAATACAGCGAACACTGTCCGTATTTGAGAGCGTACTTGTAGTATAAGTACCGCTGGTTTCCCCATTAATATTAACACCATTTTTTTGCCATTGGAATGTTGGGGCAGTACCAGCAAAACCAGTAAGAGCTGTTATGATTACCGTATCGCCCGCACATACTTTTGTTCCGTTGTTGGTAATGATATTGATAGTAGGGGTACAAGTTGGTGGATAAATATTAATTAAGTAATCTTCCGTTTCGCCATAAGTAAGTGTGCCGCAAGGATTATCTGTTGGTGCAACATTGTATGCACTTCTAATACGCATGCGTGTTAAGCCTGGTGTAACTGATGTGGGTATAGTCACAGCATTTGTGTATGTATTGGGGAAGGTGCTTACATAGCCACTTAACACTTGTTCACTTGTTTCGAATGCACCGTTTTGGTTATAATCTATCCAAGCAACAACTCCTTGCGGATATTGGTTGCCATTGGTAACTGAGAGTGTGTAGGTATTACCAGCTAACACTGTGGTAGTGTTTGCTGGATCAGAAAATAAGCTGTATGCGTTTACACCTTCACAATCTGGAAAGGTTCTATTAATGGAGTTGAAGGTGACATTGGTAATTGTCATCGAAAAATTGCAACTACCAATTGGGATACAATAGTTCGAAACATTAATGCTCATTTTAATTCCGCTACTTGTTACTGTCGTTTTCGATGCGCAAGACGCATTGCTAATGAGCGTGCAAGTAACGATGTCGTTGTTAGCAAAAGTACTGTCGCGATAGGTGATGCTATTTGTACCAACAATCACTCCGTTTTTCTTCCATTGGTAAACTGGTGTTGCACCAGTAAGGGTGGAGGTAGCAGTAAAAGTAACCCAAGTTCCAACAGGGACTGAATTGGAAGGACTTGCAGAAATGCTTATAGTGGGTGACTGTGTGGTACTAACGATAGATGTCTTAATTCCAGCACTCATTACAACAGGATTTGCCGTAGCGCAAGCTGCATTGGATGTAAGTCTGCAATTAATGCTATCGCTGCTAATTAAAGAAGTGATTGAATAACTAGCATTGGTTGCACCCGTAATGGCAACGCCATTTTTAAACCATTGAAACACTGGTGATGCACCGCCATTAGTAGGATTGGCATAAAAAGTTACGTTATCGCCCGAGCAACTAACACCATTTACATTGGTAGTTACAGCCACTTTTGGCAAACAAGGGGCAGGGGTTAAAAAAATAAGGTAATCTTCAGTTTCTCCATAACTAACTGTGCCACAAGGATTATTGACTGGCGCAGAATTGTATTGAGAACGAACCCTCATTCTAGTTATCCCACCTGCAACTGTAGTGGGTATTGTAACAGTTGTGGTATAAGTAGAAGGAAATGTTGAATTAAAAGCGTTCAATACAGTCTCGCTTGCTTCGAAAACACCATTTTGGTTGTAATCTATCCACACTACCACACCTTCGGCATAACTACTGCCTGTGGTTACAGAAAGATTGTATGTTTTACCACCCTCTACATTGGTGGTGTTAGGCGCTGAATTGAAATAAGAGAAACCGTTAGTGCCTTCGCAACCCGAGCTTCGGTTGAGGGTATTAAAAGTTACGTTAGCAATGATGATATTGTAAGAACAATTTCCTACTGGGGTACAATAGTTATTGGCATATACAGTCATACTGATGCCATTGCTTGTTATAGTAGAAGGGCTTGCGCAACTTGCACTACTGGTTAGTGTACAAGTGATAATATCTCCCGTAACCAAAGTGCTATCTAAATAGGTATTACTGTTTGTACCCACCACAATACCATTCTTTCGCCATTGGTAAACGGGCGTAACTCCTCCTAAGGTTTGTGTTGCAGTAAATGTAACAGGTGTGCCAGAAGGAACGGTATTAGATGGATTTGCTGAAATAGTTACTGTGGGCGATGATGTGGCACTAATCACATTGGTTTTTACTGCATTACTTTTTGCAGTTGTGTTTATGGCACATGATGCGCTTGTTGTTAGAATACATTCAATACTATCTGTGCTGGTAAGGCTGGTGGTTGTATAGGTTACTGAGGTAGCTCCTGCTATCGTACTACCATTTTTTAACCATTGATAACTTGGTGTACTTCCACCATAAGTGGGTATGGCAGTAAAAACTTGTTTATCGCCTGTACAAATGGTAGCTGCTGCTGCAATGACACTCACACTTGCCGTACATGGAGCTTTTTCAAAGGCAATTCCGCCTACGAAACCTCTTGGGTAAATCACAGGAATTGTAGGAATTGTTGCTCCACCCCAGCCGCAACTATCGCCAGTTTTTAAATTCACCCCTCCTGCGGAAAAGGTATTCACCCCTGCACCGGCAGTAAGCGTCATATAGCCTATGGAGGTATCACTAATACAAATACCAAAAGTGCTTGAAGGTGGTACAATGATAGAGAGCGATTGGGTCAAATTGAAAACCCCTGAACCGGTAACATCTAAAGTACCAGTACCTGCACTTACCCATCCATTTTGCCCAATGCCTACTGTGCCTTGTGTCCAAGTACCGCCAGCAGATTTAATAGCGGTAGGATTGTACAGAACCGTCCAATCGTGTTTGCCAATTAAATTCAAATGACAATCCACTGTGGTGATTTTAATAGGATAAGCGTTGGTGTTTTCTACATTAAACGTGATTAATCTAGAAGAATTGTCTTGGGAATGCATCGACAGAATAGCAGTGGATTGCCCAAAAACTGTAAGGATAGAAAAGCTGCAACATATAATTGTCGCAATCATTACTAAAAACTTGGTGCGTTTCATTTGTGTGAAAAAATGTTTCATGTATATTAATATTAGAACAGAAAAAGAAAGTTTGAGGCATTGATAGAATTCCTTACCAATGTGTTGCTTCAAGTAGCAACATTTATCACAAAAGGCCAGTTTTAGTTAGAATTTATTTCGTAGAACCTGAACTAAAAAATAGTACCCTTCCAGATTCTTTTCTACAAAATTGGATTTCCCAACATCTGTTACTATTGAAAACGTAATTACTTTGCGAATACAATTTTCATTGATTCATCGAGCAATTTTTTTCAAAATAATAGATGATAGCCCTTGTAGTAAAACCGATATAATAAATCCCTGAATTGCAATAGTACGCCTATTCGTTTTTGGTTGGATTAGAAAAGCTTGATTAATGCAGTTATCGGCTGTTTTTAGCTGTTTTTTAAGTCACTAATCGGTAAACAAGGCAAAAAGTACATTCCAAAAGCCCAGAAAATCGTAAAAAGTCAAAAGGAAAACGCTTCTGGATAAGAGCATCTCAATCCCTAAGTAGCTGTACAAGATAACATAACTTAGCTGAATACATAGAAACGGGATTATGAAATACAAGTTGTCTGTTTGTCGACAAGTTATTGAAAACTTCTTGTCAAATTAAGAAGAATTAAGTAATTGCATATAAGGATTGTTTACATTAGAGAGAGGGGGGGGGGGGACATCTTACTCATAAATATCTCTTCTCTGTCCAATTGCAATCACATCAATTATCAATTCAAAATCTTTAACTTCCATAAATAACCCGATAGTTCCCCACCCTAATTCGATACCCAAGCCTCCCTTTGAGTTTTTTACTCCCTATCGGGCGAGGTTGAAATTCAAGCTTTGAAATTGCGTTAATGATAGGTGTAGCAATAATATCAGGAAGACCATCTAAAAATTTCTGAGCCTTTCTAGATAAATAAACCGTGTATTTATCCATTTATGCTTTTTCTGTTTTTTACATATTCTTTTAAAGAAATCAGTGATTGTAGGTATTCTTTCTTTTACACATTCTCCATAACGGTGCTAATATCTGGGCTATCTCACTAACAGATAATGGCCGCCCAATCAACAGGTTCGTTGATAACGTTTATTTCTGCTCCATCTTTTTTGAGCGAATTTTTTAGCGTTTTAATAAAATCCGAACCAAATTTGATGTATTCCTTTTGCCTTAAATCGGTGAAATTTCTTTTCAACAAACTTTCTTGTAACAATTCACCTTGGTCGCTCAATAATATCTTCAAAGCTAAATCTAGACACTGGTAAAACATAAAGGTATGTAACCATGAGAGTTTTATTTTCCCTTCCGTTATGCCTAAGCATCTGTGTTTAAGGGTAAAGTATATGACATAAGGTACGTTATTGGCTGAAATCGCATCTTGATTGTGCTCGTGGTTGAAATTCGGATTTAAGTACAAGATTTCATCCATGATTGCGAAGGTCAATTTTACTTTCAACACAGTATTGTCTCCTTTTGTCAGCGTAAGTCCCTGCTCAATCCATGATGAAGAGTTCTGCTGCAAATTTGGCTTTACATATCTAAAATATTCCGACCTAAAATCCTCTGCCTTCGCAGCTACCGTTTTTTCGGAAATAGGCAAACTTTCCAACAAGTTTTCTACTTTGTACTGTTGGCAATTTTCTAGGTAAGTAGGGTACGCGTTCTTCCAAGCATCGGCAATGATAACCGCATAAAACTCGTTGTTCACAAAATCCTTTTCATGGGCTTGGAAGGCATAACTCTTTCTGTATAAAAAATTTCCTACTGGTTTCACCTCCAGTTTTACATCTACATTCAACACCCAGTTGAAAAAATCGGAGGTTTCGTAATCATTGGCAATTGCCCAAGTGAGGATATACTTTTCTTCATCAATATTATCCAGCACCGAGGGTTGGTAGGGTAAGAAATATTGTGTACTTTCTTGACAAATAGTGGCCACAATATTGTTAGGCAGGCTAATAGGCTGATGTAGCTTGCGCCGGTAGTAGGAAAATTCGTACAGATTAAGGTGGTAGCTGGAGAGGCTGGCTATATCGAAAAGCTCTTCAGGGCTGTATAATGGGATGACGGGCAATGACACCATTTCTTCTTCAAGAGCAGTGGCTACATAACCCCTTACTAAAGCCAGATGGTAGTTCAAAAACTGGCACAATATGTTACTAGTAATTTGTTCGATATCTAATTTGTAAACGCCCGTACGATGCCGAGTTCGGATGCTCACTGGCGGCGTCCCTCCACTTTCTGGTTTTATACCCAACCATAGGTCAATGGTCACCATATGATGCTTTTCTTCGCCTGTGGGTTGCATCATGATTTCGCAGGACAAATCCCATTCTACCTTTTTGCCTTCCTTTATTTCTCCTTCTAGTTTTTCCGCTCCACTTTCATCCAAGTGCCATTCTAGCACTTGCATCGTTTTATACAAATAACTGTAGTTTACACTGATTTTTTTTCCTATTTCCATAAATCATCCAAATGTCGGTTAATGTTAGACTGTTGTTTAAAATTAATATGGGGTAAAGTTTTGGTTTCTAAAGGGGTGTCTTTTGTATAATAAGCGAAATGCCCTTTCAAGTGAACGTAGTTGGTATCCATCAGATAAACCCAAAGTGTTTCATCTACTTGCTTTCTTTTTAACTTTTTAATGTAAAAATTGGTTGTGGCGCCTATTTCAAATAGTTTCTCCCTTTTATTGCCAAAGCATTCAACTCGAGCTATACATTCCAAAATATCCCTGTTAGGTAATTCCAAATGAGGAGATTTATAACAGTCCAACTCAAAACTATATTCCCAGATTGCGCCAACCTCTTTGGCTACTATTTGCCAGTCGTTGTCATTAAAATCGAATTCAATCGATTCTATTTCAATCTCTGCCAGGCTAACCTTTTCATTCATTTTATTTGCAATTTTACTTGAAAGCAATATTAAGGATTAATCATTCTCCGATACACATAATTGTAACGATTGCTTTTTTCATTTACCACAGCATCAAGCTCCTGCGAATGAGCGGGAGAAAACAGGAATAGTCATTTAACATGGCAACACTAAACAGTAAGGTACAATTGCCTAAACTCATAACATTGTTTGGCTGATTAGTACTGAATACATACAGGTGCTATAAGTATTACCATCTATTGACAGCTAGCCTTCCAGCGTTTTGATTTTTGATCTATCTGATTCATCTGGCTGGCGGAATATCCATTTTGCAGCCGACAATTGTTTAATCATGCGATTTGCTAACGCTACAGAGTAGTAACCGAGTTTTACTCTCTTTTATAGAATGCTAAGCCGAATGTTAGATTTCGGCTTAACATTCTATATATTATCCACTCGCTCTCCCATCGATTAATTTGAGTTATATCGCTATACGAAGACCAACCGCTTGTTGATATAAGCAGTCGAAGCGGTCTATTTCCTTTGTCCAGTTAACGATGTCAGCATTTATCCAATTGAGTATTTGCAAAATATTACTGTGGTTTGCTGCCAATGCAGTAAGGTCATTAGAAATAGGTTCGTAATGGAAAATGCGATTTCTGAACTTACGAATATGATTGAGTTTGTGAGCTATTTTGTCTCTGCGTTTATTTGGGGCGTCCAACAATGGAAAGGTATACATCAATGGCTTCCAAAAGTCCTTGGCGTATTGCTTATTAAAAAGAGATGTCCAAAAACCAAAGGTCAACTCTGCAACAATTTTATCAGCCGTAATTAGGTTGCTTACAGCAAGTATTTTCCTTTTGGCAATATCAATTTGGTCCAATAAGTCAGGTTGTTTAATCTGAGAAAACCAGTTTGCCGAATTATAATGTATAGTAAATGAGTTATGGATGGAGTTTCTCAAAGCTATTTCTAGATTGGAAAGCAATGGATAAAGTGATTCTGAAATTTGCGTGTTAAGTCTATAATACTCAATAGCTTTTTCTTTTTCTGTCGGAAATAGATTGTAATAGGTGCTAAGTCTTTTCGGTGAAAGGAGTTTTTCTAAATCGTTTATGTTCATCAATTACCTTTAAAAGTGTTTTCGCAAATGTAGTTTAGAGGCATATATTTGCAACGCTATACCCGGTAAATCCTCTCTCCCGCATGGGATGATGAAACCGGGTTTTTGTTTTTTAGCACTTTATCAATTTATATAAAACCCCAAACAAGCTCATTAGATCAATTATTCTGTTGCTTTTATCTTTTTGCCCTCTTCATTCGGATTAACACATCCCATTAACAACAAGTGTGAAGTGGTTTGACTTGTTCTTGAATGAGCAAAGGGTTTACCAATAGGATTGTGAATAATGATAAAGGGTTAGCGTTGTTTGGTAACTCTTGTTCCTACAGTAGATACCCGAAGTGAATGATTGCAATATGGCTGGTGTTTTATTTGGACGTCAAATTGAAAATATTGAAACCGAACTATTCAGACGATACCTTTTCACCAATATGTTGCAGTCCTGATTGGCGGAAATTACAGCGAAGAACTTAGCGAATGGTACGAGCAGCAAGCTCGCACCAACGGGGGCTAATTAGGAGATTTACTAACGCTAAGGAGTAGTAACCGTGTTTTACTCTCCTATTAGGACACCATGCAAAATGGTGCGGAAATTAAAGCGAAGACTTAAGCGAATGGCACAAGCTGGATTTTGATTTAGCGGGGGATTTAGGCTATTGTTCTTAATGTCTTACCAAGCCTTATTGGGTTCTTAGCTTTGGCCTGTCTTATTATTTGAAGCGTATTTGCAAGCTTAACTTGAAATAAAATTGTCCATCTTCTTCGTATAATTTACCTGCATTTAATAAAGTGTCTTCTCCTCCTAATTAAGATTTGATGCTAAAGCCTAATTTCAAACTTCAAATCCATTTTATTGAAGATATTCCTGTTGTGATATTCCAAAAATTCAACTGCTGGAATGAATCTATCGGGTAGAATTATTGGTTGATTTTCGTATTCGATAAAATACTTTTGAATATTCAACTCTTTTCTTTTTTGCAAAATAGCATCCGAAAGTTTTACCTTAAAATCAGTTGTTATTGTAATCAATCCTTTGTCAAATGCCCTATCGTGGATGCTGTTAAGGCAAATACCATTTTTCGGATTTAGTCTTTCTTGCGTATTTTTTGACCAGGGAATTATATGACTGGCTACCAATAATGAGGTAATTGAAATACCTGTAATGCTGCACTTTTCGTTATATGATGCTAGAATTCTCTTGCGGAAATCATTTTGATTGACTCTAGTTTTTACAATTCTTTCCCTTTCTCTCCCTTCTGTAAATTTCAATTCAGGTTCTAAATCCAAAATGTCTTCAATTGGCTTGTTTTGAAGTGTTGAGAGTATGATTGAACTGTCAAGTGCTAACTTTTCCCAATTGCCAAAATACTCATCCCAAATTTCTTTATCGGCTGAACTTGCTGCACTCTTTCCCTTATTTCCAATTTTCTGTTTTTCAGCATCGAGGCTGGTAAAATTCATTAATTTATATGCTAATGCTGCTGGACTTCTTTCAATAATTGGTGCCATCTGTTTTATAATAGCACTAGAACTACCACTAATTTTATTATAGGGAATTTTCCAATAAAGATTTAGAGCTACTATTAATTGATCTCTGGTCCAATTATCTCTTGCCATTCTTTTATTTCAATTACTTCGAGATGACTTACACAATAGTCTAAAAATATTTCATCAAAAAGTTGCTTTTTAAAATCTGAACTACCTAACAGGATTGTTGAAAAAACTTCAATTCTATCATCAGGACTTAATGTATTTATACTTTCTGTGTCACGAAAGAAAGCCATAAACTCATCTCTCGATATTTTGTTTTCACTATTCATTTTATGCTGCAATTTGCGTTAAGCCTTGTTTAGGAAATGCTTTTTGTGAGATACGAACTAAAGGTTCTGTATACAAAACCCGACCAGATAGAGAAACGCCATTTTCACTGTTGTGCAAATAGTGGGTGATAACTGCCTCCTGATTATTTTCAGGTTCAACAATTCGGATTTTGTACTCTTTCCCGAAAAATTCTTCAAGCGATATTTTCTCTTTCAGCTTCATTTTGGTGGTCAACATTTACAAGCTTGCAAATTACTAGAGTATTAGTCAAAGTACAAGTAAAGGTCAAAGTTATTCTTATAGTCGTGGTCAATAACGTTGGCTGGAAGGGTTTCGCTCAACGAAAAAGCTTGGCGTTGATGGGTAAATTAAATTCAATCTCCCAAAAACTAAAGTTGCTATTTGCAATATTGCTGCGTTATTGTTCATTAACCAATATATAAAAACGAACCTAAGCTAAAGAAGCAATAAAGGTTGCAAGGAAGAGTTTGTGAAGAATCCGAAAGGGTATGTGGTGAAGTAAAAGGCTTGGATGGTTTGCCATCCATTGATTTTCACTCAAAAGATAAAGAATGAGCCTGAAAACAATTGTTGACAGCTTATCCAGCCAATTTCTAGGCTGAAAACAATTGTTGAAGGCACATCTAGCCAATTTCTAGGCTGAAAACAATTGTTTACGGCTCATCTAGCCAAATTTTGGGCTGAAAACAGTTGTTTTCGGGCTATCTAGCCAATTTCTGGGCTGAAAACAATTGTTTACAGGCTATCCAGCCAATTTCTAGGCTGAAAACAATTGTTTACAGGCTATCCAGCCAATTTCTAGGCTGAAAACAATTGTTTACAGGCTATCTAGCCAATTTCTGGGCTGAAAACAGTTGTTGATAAAGGCATTTTAAAAAAATTTCAAAAAACATAAACAAACGATTTCACTCAATTTAAAAATCCCTATAAATTTGTTGCGTAAATCTGAAAAAATATATTTTATGAGTGTAGAATTAGTTGAAATAAACACTGCATCATTAGGAAATTTAGAGTATGGCCAATTTATCAAAGAGCAAACCAATCAAGTAGGTTTGTTGCCTGCCAACACCATCAAGGATACTACTTTGATATCAGCAATAGATAAGGTGAAAGCCGATTCTTCGGAATATGAGAAAGGCTTGGTGAAAGTGACAAAAAACAAGGACACGGATGAGGTAAAAAAAGATGACCATACTAGAGATATTTCATATTATGCATTGGGTGCTGCCATCCATTTGGGCACATTAAGCAATGTAGAAGAAGAAAAAGTGGCGGCAGAAAACTTGAATAATTTGTACAAAACCTACGGCGGGTCTAAAGTGGCCAGCCAAAACTATTGGAAAGAAAGCAACTCGATAGACAACCTCATTGAAGAATTAGAAAGCAGCAAATACAGTGGCGATGTGGCTTTGTTGGGTATTGGTAAATATGTTACTAGATTAAAAACCGACAATAATGCCTTTAAAGCAACATTTTCTGCAAGGCTAAAAGGAGAAACAGGCAAACAATACATTGACAATAAAGCAAATCGAGAGAAATTGCAGGACAGTTACGAACTTCTTACAGGTTATGTATTGTATAACGCGAAATTGAAGGGTGGCGAGTTTACCACAGTGCTAAATATACTGAATGCATCAAGAAAAGATATTGCTAACCTTTTAGCCATCCGCGAAGGCAAGAAAGATGCAAAAAAGAATAAAGAAGAAGAAGGAAATAATCCTGCACCAAACCCTGGCGCATAAATCATTGGTTGATAAAATTGAAAAAAGGCTGTGCTGTAGAGCGCAGCCTTTTTTGTTTATGGGGAGGGAGATTGTTTGAGAATGGTGAATAAATGAAAATGGCTATTTTGAATTAGAAAAAAACTGGCGAACCCTAATAAAATAATTTGCTTTGCTCAAACCGAATAAAAACAAGCGAATAGTTATTACATTATCAAGTAAACCAACTAGCTATCTTGACTTATAAAAAACCTTTCAAAATTTCTTTTATTTCTTTATCCGTAATTGTGTCTTTTTCGCCTTTGCTATAAATGGACAATAAGTAAACCGTCTCCTCAACAATTTTCACAAAAGTAATTACCCTTGCTCCGCCAGACTTTCCCTTTGCTTTAGCAGCAATGGCTAGGCGAATTTTATACACATCATTGCCTAAAGGCGTTCCCTGTGTTGGATTTTCAGCAAGTTCCTTACCTAGGTCTGCTATTTCAGAGGGAAGCGAAGCATATTTTTTAATCAGTTTTTTTGCTTCTTTCTTAAAGTTGTCGGTAAGTTCAATTTTATAACTCATTCAAAAAATCGGCTAAAGAAGTTGTTTTTAATTGCCCAGTTTTAATCAATTGCATTTCTTCGAACCCCCTTTTTATATTGCTAACGACTTCTTCTTTTGTAGGTTCATCGTCCGTTTCAATTTTTGTTACATAACGGAGGTTTTTGGCCAACTCTATAAACTGGTTGTATGCTTCGTCCGTGGTATAAATGGTTACGTGTCTCATTCTATTAAGCGATTTATATTATGTAGTCAAATATTTTTACGATAACCTTTCAAATGTAATCACCTCATAGCTCATTCAATAAGTCTTCAGCAGATTTTAGTTTTTTCTTTCCTTGTTCATACAGTTTTACATCGTTGAAAGCCTCGGCCAAATCTGTAATAAACTGGCTTTTACTTTCTTCTTTTACTTCCTTTATTACTGCCTTAAAAATTAATCACGCAATACAATCTCTATATTCAACTTAGTATTTTTTCACCTCAAACCAACATTGTGTTCTAACAAAAGATCATCGCAAATCTATCTGAAATCGGTTAGTCAATTACTATCTATCCAAATATTCATTAAGCGGTGTCAAGTACCTCAAAATCCAACTGCCTTTTACCTAAACTTTTCATCCGTCAATAGCTTTCAGGAATTTGACGTAAGATTTTATTCCAATTGATGTTCCAAGCGATATTTGATAGTAAATGTTATATTGCATTTTTAAAAGAATACATGATGCCAATTATTGCTAAAAAAATAGAATTGAGTGAATCGGAATTTAAATTCCCAAGTGGTGGCTTTGACCCATCGTTATTGAAAAATTTCTCCTTAGCGCAAAAAGCGGCTTACATAAGATTGCATAGTGAAGCGTTGGCTTCTATGGAAGATTTTGCAGCGGAAGTAGAGGATGCCATTGCAGCAATAGTAAGCGAAAGCAGAAGGAAAGATTATGCAGCATCACTTCATCATTGATACTTCCCACTTCCTTCATGAATAGCCCAGACCCGAAAGACAATTTTCTGTTCGACTTGGCCATCCAAACTAACAGCGATGTTATCGTAACCAAAGAAAAAGCACTTCTTAGTTTTGGGAATAGCCCTGTTGCTATCCATGACATCAAATGGTTTAAAGAAACATTTCCTGTTCCGTTATGAATGGTGGGCTAGCCCTGACAGGTTTTTAAAACCTGTCAGGACTGTACAAAAGGATTCACTCCATTATTTCACATAAGGATTGTCCAATTTCTCTTGACCAATGGTGGTACTGCCACCATGTCCGCAAAGAATCAAGGTTTGGTCTGGCAATCGAAAAAGTTTGTTTTTGATGCTGTTCACGAGTGTATTAAAATCGCTAAAGGGCAAATCTGTCCGGCCCACGCTTAACCGAAAGATGACATCCCCCGAAATAATGAGCTGTTGACTTTCGCAATAAAACCCAACACTTCCTGGCGAGTGGCCGGGGGTGTGGATTACTTTAAGCACATCTTCATCGAGGGTGATGATATCTCCATCGTAAAAAAAATGTAGCGGCCCTTCATAATTTTCAAATGGAAGCCCAAATTCGATACCGCTTTGGGGTGCATAGGCCAATATCTGCTCCTCCTGTGGATGAATATGGGGCTGCAACCCAAATGTTTCGAACACCCATTTATTGCCAAAAACATGGTCTAGGTGGCAATGAGTGTTGAGTAATTTTTTTACGGTTAGCTGATTGTTGGTAATAAATTCGTGCAGCGTGCGCTTTTCCGAAGGGAAATAACACCCAGGATCAATGATGATGGCATTGCGGTGTTGGTTGTAGAGTACAAATGTGTTTTGCTGGAGATAGTTAAACGTAAAACTCTTAATACTTAGCATATTGTTATAATTATTTTCGGGTAAAGCGCAAACTGCTACTTTTAATCTGCTTTCACCATTTCCTGTTCAAAATCTGATTGCCGCAAATTTGGATAAACTAATTTTACCAATTCTCGAAAGTTGAAAAAAATTAGCTTTTCTATCACTTTTTTTAGAAAACGAAATTAATAGTAAACAAATCAAGGAATGGGGAGTAGAATTGTTATTCATTTGTTGCTAATTGTTAGGGAAAAGTGAGGTTTCATTGAAGGTCATCATTGATTGTACAAGGGCATCTTCCACAAATGGCATTCAAACTTTTCGGTGGAAATTTGAGTATTGTTTTAATTTGTTTTATGGTAAAATTGATTTGCAGATATAGGCTGATTATTATTTTTTTTGCTTTGACTTTGTCATCATATATCACTTACGCACAGGTTAACACGGTGGTTTTTGGCAAAAACAGGCTTCAGTACAATAAGCTACGCTGGAAGTTTTATCAATCAGTCAATTTCAATGTATATGTGCACCAAGGCGGCACCGAACTAGGAAAATTTGTGTCTAAACTGGCCGAAGAAGAACTCCCCTCTTTAGAAACATTTATTGAATACTCTTTGCAACGCCGTACCGACGTTGTGGTGTACAACAGTTACGACACGTACAAGCAAAGCAATATTGGCCTGGGCACCGATTGGCAAAACGCTGGGGGATTAACCACACTCGTTAACAATAAGATGGTGGTATATTTTGATGGCAACCACAACCATCTCCGCCAACAAATAAGAGAGGGCATTGCCAAAGTATTAACCGCTAACTTGCTCTTTGGAGAAGATATTGGCGAATTTGCTAGCAACCAAGCCTTGCTCGATTTGCCCAAATGGCTTACTGATGGTTACATTGCTTATGCCGCCACACCTTGGAATACACAATTGGACAATGAGTTAAAAGAAGAAATACAATCTGGCAAATACAGAAAATTCTATCAATTTGCCTATACAAAGCCCTTACTCGCAGGCCATGCTTTTTGGTACTACATAGCAGAGAAATATAAACCCGAGAGTGTTACCTACTTTTTATACCTAGCTAGAATTTACAAGAGCCTAAATAACGCATCGGAGAAAATTTGCAAAAAGAAATTCTATAAGGTACTTGAAGACTTCATGGTATTTGAGGAAGAAAAGTTTGAGAAGGATAATGAAAAGCGGAAAAATAACCCCAAGGGAACAGTAAGTGTGTCTGAGGATGTGAGTAAAAAAGATTATTTCCGATTTCAGGTAAACCCAAACAACCGAGAAAATTCTTACGCAGTAGTTGAGTACAAAAAAGGAATCTATAAGGTAAAACTAGTGTTAGATTATTCCGATGAAATTACCCTACTCCACAAAGGCGTTCGTACACAACAAGGCGACATTAACCCTAACTATCCCATTCTATCTTGGGACACAAAAGGCCGCAAACTGTTGGTCATTTATTGGGAAAATGGCAAGAATAAAATGTTTGTTTACGATATGGTTGCTGGTTACAAGGAAAACAGGCAGGTACTTGATCAGTTTGACCAAATATTGGATGCATCTTTTATGCTAGACCCGAATACGGTGGTGCTAAGCGCCGTAAAGAATGGTCACTCCGATATTTTCACTTACAAAATAGATGAGAAGGAAGTAACCCAAATAACCAATGATGTTTACGATGACCTTAACCCCACTTTTGTTTCCTTTCCTAACCGTTCAGGCATCCTTTTCTCCTCTAATAGACCGGGCAATAATGCGTCACTAAAAGACACAGTGATGCCAAGTAGGTATCGCTTTAACATCTACATCGTAGATATTTTCAACAAAACGGCTACTAAGCAAATATCACAGTTGACCAATATGCAGTATGGTAATGCTACCACTCCCATGCAATACAACACGAGCCATTTTACATTCTTGAGCGATGAGAGCGGAATAGTAAACCGCTGGGCTGGATTTTTTACAACCCAACGCAATGGGCTAGATACTTTGTACAAAATAGGCGATGAATTGCTGCGCAATCCTACCCCAAAAGAACTCGACTCAACACTGCTAGCTTGGCAGAAACAAGAGCCTGACAGCATTAGCTACTTTCAAGCGTTTAAAGACTCCACCTTCACCTTCCCAATTACCAACTATAGCAGCTCCATTCTTGAATCCAGAATTGCAGGCAATAATGGCCAGATTTCTGAAACAAAACGAGATGGGGATGACAAGAACCTGTATAAACTAAAAGTGAATGAAGATGCGCTGCGTAACCGAAATGTGGTAGCAAAACCCACCACCTACATGAGCAACCTGATGAAAGCAGGTAAAGTACAAAAAGGAAATGCTACCAATTATCAAAATGCAAACCCAGATATCAATACCAATGCGGATACTGCTACAAAAAGTTCCAACTTTTTCCAAAATGAATTTGCAGATGAAAAGCCTGATAGCGCAACACGTACCATTATTAAAATTGCTAAAAAAACCTTTGGCAGCGAATCGCAAAAGAAATCTCGCTTGTTTAATTACCGCTATCATTTCAATGCAGACTATGTGCTGAGTGGAGTTACCAATAATATTTTGGTCAATAGATACCAGCCATACGCTGGTGGGGCTGGTCCTGTGATGTTAAACAATGGTACAGACCTCAACTGGAGCTTTAGAGTGGGCACAAGTGATTTGTTTGAAAATATTAAATTTATAGGGGGTGTTCGTTTAGGGTTCACCAGTTTAAACGATAAAGACTTTTTCTTTTCTTTTCAAAATACCAAACGGTACATTGACTGGGGGCTTACTTACTACCGAAGTGTGGCCACAGGCGTTTCGGGCTTATCCACCAATTTCAACGCCGCCCTTTACACCAATCTCTACCAAGCCAACTTTTGTATCCCGCTCAACGAAATAAAAAGTTTCCGCGCAACCCTTGGTGTGCGTAATGATAGAATAGTGGCAAAAGCGCAGGATGCAGAAAGCTTAAAAACACCCGACTCCATTGCTAGATATGCTGTTGCTAGGTTGGAATATGTGCATGACAATACGCTCAACCCCATGCAAAATATTTGGGAGGGCGTACGATTTAAAATCTACATGGACATTAATTCACCCATTGGCAATACCGCATTAAAAGGAAAAAACACCCTCAACTTTGGCTTTGATGGGCGATCTTATTTTCCCATATATCGCAATTTCATTTGGGCAGGTAGAGCAGCAGCCGATTTTAGCTGGGGCAAACAAAAAATCATTTATTACCTAGGTGGTGTGGATGGATGGCTTAATCCCAAATTCTCTAGCAATCCACCTGCAGAAGATGTCACCTATGCTTTTCAATCATTGGCATTGAACATGCGGGGCTACTACCAAAACATTGCTAACGGCAACAATGCAGTGGTGCTGAATAGCGAATTTAGATTGCCCGTTTTCAGTACGTTGTTTGACAAACCCATCAACAATGCTTTTCTCCGCAATTTCCAATTGATCCAATTCCTCGATTTAGGTACCGCTTGGAATGGACTATACAATGGCATAGAACGCCCCCACCAGACCTACACTCAGGGTAATGTATCCGTAAGGATTGATGCTGGTGGCCTAGGCCCTTTTGCAGGAGGGTATGGCTTTGGTGCTAGGAGCAACGTATTCGGCTACTTTGTAAAACTCGATGCAGGATGGCCCATGCGTGGAATCTTTTTGGGCAAACCTATTTGGTATTTTTCGCTGGGGTTGGATTTTTAAGGTAAAAGGAGTTTTTATGCTTGGATGAGGTTAATTATTTTAGTGGCTTCTTTTCAAGAACATATTAACCAAGCCAAGAGCGATATCGCTTTTTTGAAAAGCATTAATACACCTAGATTTGTTGATGCAATACTTTACCACAAAATATAGTTTCACCTTACCTGTCCTGCAAGTAAAATGTGTTGAATTAAAGATTACATCAGCGATGAAATATTTGAAACTACGATAACTGAATAGCAAATAATCGTTTCTCCATTACCTATTAGCTCGCATTCATTTTACTAATCCAATGATTTTGGAATGGTAAAATAAAAAGTAGAACCCTCACCCTGTTGGGAACTTAGCCAGATGCGACCTCCCAGTTTTTCCACTATTTTTTTGCAGATAGCTAGGCCAATACCAGTACCTGAATATTCCCCCTTGTTATGTAAGCGTTGGAAAATGATGAATATTTTATCGTAAAACTTTGCGTCTATGCCAATTCCATTGTCTTTTACCATAAATTCCCATTCAGAATATTTATCGGAGCAAGACACAATTACATGAGGGTTGCGGCCTTCTTTTCTATACTTGATGGCATTACTAATGAGGTTTTGGAACAGTTGCATCAATTGGGAGCGTACGCCAAGCACCGTGGGCAGAGCGGTAGCCATTTCTATGGTGGCATGGCAATTATTAATAGCCAAGGAAAGATTCATCACCACATCTTCATAAATATCATTCAGGTCAACCGTTTCTTGGAGGTTCGTATTGGTGTTTACCCTAGAATATTCCAGCATGTCCAATATCAGGTTTTTCATGCGTTTAGCACCATCAACGGCAAAGTTGATGTAGCCATTTGCCTTTTCATCGAGCTGGTCATCATATTTCTTTTGCAGGAGCTGCAAAAAGCTGGTAATCATACGCAAGGGTTCTTGCAAATCGTGCGAAGCCACGTATGCAAATCGCTCCAGTTCTCGGTTCGACTCCAGTAGTTCCTGTGCTCGTACGTTGAGTGAAGTATTTAAGTTTTCCAATACTTTCTCTTGCTCTTTAATGGCGGTAGCATCTCTGGCTACGCAATACATCGTCTTTGTGGCTTCGTCCCATCGTGCAGACCAAATGATGGGGATATAAGTGCCGTCTTTTCGGATATACCTATTTTCAAAATTGGTTACTTCCTTGCCCTGCAAAATTGCGTTGGTGATTTCACCTGTTTTCTGTTGATCTTCTGAATGGACATACTCAATAAAGGCTTTACCCGACATTTCATTGGGTTCGTATCCCCAAATTTTTCGCGCTGTTTTGTTTAAACTAACAAACTGTCCAGCCCCATTTATGGTGCAAATAATGTCGGGCGACGAATCCATAATATTAGCCAACTCATTTTTAGCTTTTTCCAGTTGTTGCTGTTGCAACATTTGTTCGGTAATGTTTTTTGAGTAACAGGCCACCCCGTACACTTCATTGCGTTCGTTAACCATTGGGTTGAGGGTAACGAGGTTATACATAAAAAGCTGGCTAGTTTTGTCGATGGTTTTATCGTAATAGCTAAAATTTTCCCCCTTTAAAGCTCTGTCATACACCATTTTCCATTTGTCCGCAATCTCTGGAACAGCCTTTGGCAATACCACATCCCCTTCCTGTATGTGGTAGCCATAATACAGATACATTTTTTCTTCAAAAGCTTTATTGAAGCTTATTAATCTATATTCTTTATCAATAGATAGCATTAAATCGTCGGTACTATCTATCAATGCCTCATGATTAGACTTGCTTTTGGCGAGAGCCAGTTCTGCAAGTTTTCTTTCGGTTATGTTTTCTATTTGCGCAATTAACTGCAAGGGTTTGCCATAGCTATCTTTAGTCTTGGAAACCACCAGCAATACCCAAACGATGCTACCGTTTTTGTGGATATACCTTTTTTCCATTTTGAAGCTATCTCGCTGTCCGCTCATTAACTCTTCCAGTAGGTCTAGGTCAGAGGCTAAATCATCAGGATGCGTAATATCTTTAAATGATATAGTAAGCAGTTCTTCTTTGGAATAGCCAATCATTTGGCATAGGCTGTCATTCACTTCCTTCCATGTAGTATCTGGATTTACCAGCGCAATGCCTATAGCCGAATATTCAAAGGCGTTCCTAAACTGTTGTTCGCTTTCTTTTAATGCAGTTTCCAGTTGTTTTTTCTCAGTAATGTCTTGCACTACGCCATACATTTTGAGGGGGGTACCATCTTTATCGTAGGTGAATTTCCAAAGTGAACTAATATCTCTTATTTCACCATCGGCTCGAATAATTTTAGAGTCAAATTCTAGATAATCTTTCTGCTGTTCAGCAGCTTCTTGCATCAGTTGGATTTTGTGACGGTGGTCGGGATGGAGAAAACGGCTGCTATTCTCGTGGTTGAGTTCTATGGAGTAGGGTTTCAATCCATGGATACGGTAAAACTCTTCCGACCAGAAGAACTTGCCCGTTTTATAATCTACTTCCGAACTACCAATCTTGGCCATCGTTTCGGCCTGACTTAGCAATTGTTGGCTTTTTGCTAAAGTGTTTTCAAAATTTTTCCTCTCCGTAATATCTATAACAAAGCTGATGGAAATGATTACACCGTCTATATCTGTTGACAATACCGAGAAAATTTCACAAGGGAAGGCCTCTCCACTTTTCTTGTACCCAATAATTTCACTTTTTGCTTTTCCATTATTTACCCTTTCTTTTCTGAATTCAGCAAATGCTTCTTCCTCCGGATGAAAAATTAAATCTCGTTTTATTGTTTTAAAGGCTTCTAAATCATATCCAAACATTGCGGCTGCAGCTTCATTTGCATCTACTATCATACCGTCTTTGCCGAGGATAAATCCATTGAGCGAACTTTCAATAATAGACCGATACTTCTTTTCACTTTGTGCCAGCAAGAGTTCTCGTTCTTTTTCTCTGGTAATATCCTGCATGTAGCCATGCCATAAAATACCATCGTGCAATCGCTCGGGTGTCGATTGGGCTCTTGTCCATTTAACAGTACCGTCTGGCAATATCACTCGTGAATCAACCAACAACGGAGTAAGATTTTCT
>JAIXOJ010000025.1 GCA_027486835.1 Chitinophagaceae bacterium | reverse complement strand
CTTCGGAACTGGTTCAGACCACTTCCGAAGTGGTAGCAAGGGCTTCTGAACTGGTTCAGACCACTTCCGAAGTGGTAGCGAGGGCTTCTGAACTGGTTCAGACCACTTCCGAAGAGGTAGCGAGGGCTTCGGAACTGGTTCAGACCACTTCCGAAGTGGTAGCAAGGGCTTCTGAACTGGTTCAGACCACTTCCGAAGTGGTAGCGAGGGGGCAAAAAAAGAAAAAGAAAAAAGGGGGCAAAAAAAAGTTGTGTTGCCTTGCAACACAACACAAAAAATAATACGAATACAAGCCCAAAAGAGCCACCAAATACAAAAATAAAACAACAACCACCTACCAAAATAAAACCCGAAAAACCGACCAAAACCAACAAAAAAAACCAAAAACCACTACTACACCACCACCAAAAACCAAATAAAAACAAAATCGCTTCCTGCCTTAAAAGTCTTGTAGAATGGTGGTTTTAGAGGGGAGGTGAAAAAAAGGAAAAACAAGCCAAAAGCCTTGACAGTAAAGTGATTGAGAGTAATAAAACAATTGTGGAAAACTTTTTTATTTACGCCAGTCTTGAGAGCCAAAAACGGGCAAAACGAACTCAAAAAAACTAAAAATGGAAGAAGAAAATTAAAAGATATTGAGAAGCCACTTGTATATTTTTTCTTTTTTTTCACAGCTTCGAAGTGTAGATTTTTGGCACTTTTTTCGACTTGCTAAGAAAGGTAAAATTAAAAATAAAAGCCACTCATTTAGTAGCTTTTATTTTAGAATAAATTACGATTAAGATTGAAGCTATAAAAGTAGCTAACAAGGGTAGTAATATCTCTGTTGTGTCGTGTGGTTTAAGTATGCCAATTAATAAAATTATTGAACAACATATTAGTGAATTAATGTAAGAATACTTTAATTTAGTTTGTATAATTTTGAAATGTGGAATAAAACTGGTAATTGTAAATATCAATAAATAAGGCAATAAAAAAATCAATGTTTTAATTCCAACGCCAAAAGCCGTTGCTTCTAAATTTTCAATGAACAAACACTTTTTACAAAAATCCCCCATTAAATCTATACCTAAATAACCTAACACTAAAATCACACTCAACTCAATTATATTTTGAGCAAACCAAAATTTTAAAGCCTTAAAAATGTATTTGAATAGTTTCATAAAATTATTATTTGCACCCATCATCTTTACACTCTGGGGAATTAGTTGTATTTGTAAATGGTACAGTAGTAGCAGGTGTTTTATCTGAACTTTTTCCCTTTAAATTATATTTATGTTCCATTGGTGGAAATAAGGCCCTTGGCGTTTCTCCTGTTTCAGTAGGAGTTCTATTAAACAATAAATAAGATTTATTATTTGTTTCATCTGTTATCCATAACTCATAGGCAGGAAAGCCATCTGCTGCACCTTTTATTTGATATTCAAAAGTTTTTTTGTCTGCACTTGGAGTAATAACAACATCAAATTGATAATTAATTGCTGGAGCTCCCGCTACCAATTTATTAGGTGCGTCAATACTCATATGAATTGTAACAGATGTACTATTTTGAAGAAAAGATTTATCAATTGTTGGAACTGGTCCTGCTGGTGCTGCTTCGGAAGTTTCTATAATTTTTCCTGCTTTATCTAACGCTTTTGTTCCACTTGCTGTATTATTTGAATAATAAAAATTTCTTTTATCAAAATCAACATTAACTATTTGCTCGGTTCTAAATGCAGTTGTATTTAGTTCATATGATATTCTATTATCACCTGCAAAACTTGTTGCAGAAAAATTAGGTGTGTACCAAGTATTAGTAAGTTTTGCCATTGGTATAAAAGACCTTCCTGTTACTTTGTATTTTTCTAATCCTTCTAAATCAATGCACTGCATAGGACTATTTTCAGCAAATGCGAAAGGCGAACTATGTGGATAATTCTTCCCTATTGGGTCAACACTTAAAAATCTTCCTAACCGACTATCATACATTCTAAAAGTAAAATTGTAGCTATTTCCTTCGCCTTTTAATTCGTTGTCTTTTTCAGCCCCATTAAACCCATACCTATAATTACCAGCATTGTACTTCCTCCCTGGCATTTGCATACCAAATGGATAATAATCCTGTGCGGAAGCTAGGGATGGTAGGTAATAATCTATGTTGCCATCATGGTTGGTATCAACTGGTAATCTTGTGTCTGATACAGTCGCTAGGGTGTTGCCTAAATGATTGCTTAATTCATATTGCATTTCGCCTCTGGTAAATCTAAAGACTAATATCCTACTACTGCCTACCCATATTGTATCGGTTTTGGCAATGCGTTTGCCTAACACCCCAAGCCTACTGCTGCCGTAAACATGTAATTCAGTTTGTGCTACACCAGTGTTGGCACTGTCTTCATATACGCTCATTACATTGCCCGTTGCATCTCGTACATAGTAAGTGCCTTGCATTACTCCTGCTTTGGTCACTTGCTTGCTTATCCTATTTCCTGTGGCATCATACACATACTTAATACCCGTGCCATCAGTTTTATGGATACTGTCTATTTTTCCGTAAACCGTCCAAAGTATTTTGTCTATTCCTTCTTGCTCGTCTTTGGTCAAATTGCCTATTTCATCGTATTGGTAATTATTCCAGAACTGCCCTTGTTTTATGTCTCCGTATTTTCCATAATCGGCTGTAGTGGCATCTGTGGCTATATCATCTACCTGCATTAACTGGTTGGTTCCTGCTTTGTAACGGTACACCATGTTATCCATATTCAGCCTTTTTGAATCGCCATTTCTGATATACTTCATAATATTTCCATTCGGGTCGTAGTTGATGCGCTCTTTGTATTCCTCTAACTTCAAAGGGCTGAATGTAACCGTTTCTCCTGTACTTGCTAGTCCACTGTAGGCATCCATTGTTACAAGTCTGTTTAGTTGGTCGTAATGGTAATTATATACTAATGGATTACCGAGTTGAGGTACGTTCACTGCCATTGCTGCAATATTGCCATTAAAAAGCCCTATCTCTCGAAGTGGTGTAAGCAAACTAGTGCTTTGTCTTGCACCGATGGCTTTGTAATCTCCTGCATAATAATGTAAACTGAAGCCATAAGCATCTTTCGTTATTGGATGGTACTCTGTGCTGTAGGGCAGCGGATGGCCATCTGTACCTAAACTTAGTGGTACACAAACTGGTTGCGAGGGGTCTATCCTTGCTTCGTAGCTATCTCCATAATTGTTCATAAATCCATTATCTAACACAATGCTATGTCTTGCTTTGTACTGCAATGGGTCGGGTGCTAGGCGATTATTGACTATTAAATCAAAGGGTGCCGTGCCACTTACGCAGCCGCCGTTGTCATTTCCCGTTACGTTTATGCCAGCTATTAGCCTGATAAGGAACTGGTTCAGACCACTTCCGAAGTGGTAGCGAGGGCTTCTGAACTGGTTCAGACCACTTCCGAAGTGGTAGCGAGGGCTTCTGAACTGGTACAGACCACTTCAGAAGTGGTAGGGAGGGCTTCTGAACTAATACAGACCACTTCTGAAGTGGTAGCGAGGGCTTCGGAACTGGTTCAGACCACTTCCGAAGTGGTAGCGAGGGCTTCTGAACTAATACCATACATATTCAACTTGTTGTGCTCAATCTCGCTGCTTGTTCCATTTCGCACATCCGAGCGAGCAAATAAACTATTGCATTTCTGGGTTTTAATCAAAAAAACAAGTCTATTCCTTTTTTATAAACTTTCTTCTTTCAGCTTCTTCTATAAACCATTTATCAAAGATTGTCCTGTTTTTTTCAATGAATTCTATTTTATTACATTTTGGCACATCATTGCAATAATTATTCAATTTAACTGAATCATTCAAAATTGCAAAATCACCAACCCCATATCCAAAAAATTGACCATTTTTCAAGTATCGAAAATGAGACAAAAAGAGCGTATATCGTAAATCCTTTTTCTTAAAGGATTTTTCAGTTATATTCATTGTGTCATCTAAAATTGAAAAAAAATAAATCCCAATTAGTGAATCTTTAAAGCATCCTGCTATTCTTAAAACTAAATTTGTTTCACCAAATAACCTTTCTTTTTTTAACTTATTTCCTTCGCCATCTTTATCAATAATTTCATCGCAATATTTTAAATAAATTTTCCATTTCGATTCTTGGTAAAAACTTTTATACCCTAAAGAATCTAGGTATCTTAAATTGTTGTTTTGATAATTTAATAAACTGTCTAGATATAACTTTGTAGTTGTATTTCGATCATTGATATTACAACCATAAAGAAATATCATTAAAATTAAAAATAATCCAAATGAAAATAATTTCATGCTATTTATTTATTTTTATTGTTTGAGCTAAGTGTGAATTATATAAATATATATTATTCTTATCAACAACAATATCTCTTTCTTCAAAATTCCTTATACCTCCAACATTTTCGTAATCACCAGGTTTCCCATTTTTTTCAAGCCCCGATGGCCCAGCATCTCCTTCTAATACATAATCATGAAACCCACCAAAACTTGAAACTCCTAGTTTGCCGTTTATATGAGGGTGAAAATGTATTTTAAAAGCGCATGTCGCAGAACTATACATTAAATCATTATCACTTTCAGGTTTTGTATTCGGTATTTTCACTAACCTATCAGTTACTGACAGATATAGTCTAGCTTCTGCATAAAGCTTTCGCTTAAGTGGTTTGTAATTAAAAGTTATTGTTTGTCCATCAAGGGGAACTCCATAAGTTTTTTTTGCAGGAAAGGCAGAAGACCAGTTATTATAAAATGCCCTAATTGAATTAATATCATAAGTTAAACCAAAGGCTGAAAAGCTCTTAATATATTCATTACTCTTTTTTTCATTTAGTCTTGAAAAATCTTTACCTTTCAAAACCGAAAATGCTTTATCATATTTACTATTGAATACTAGAGCTTTGTATGTTCCTTTGTCATTAAAGGTTGTCAAATATTCTCCCTTTGAACTGTAAAGTCCTGTTGTATCTCCAAAAACATCACTATACGATATTGGATTCCCCCCAAATGTCGAGTAAGGACTCATACTTGCATTTGGTTTCGGATCTAAATTCCATCTAAATGGTACATCTAAATCAATTTCCCAATATAGAGCCGTTTGCGCCGATTTAGAAATCTCTCCACTCCTCCTTTGCCCATTATATCCATGCTTAACCACATCCCAATTGTAACTCTTAACTGGCGCACCATAAGTACTATTATAAGTAGCACTAGCTACATTAGGTATATAATAGTCAATTTTTCCGTCATGGTTACTATCTACAGGGCTGCGACTATCGCTTATTGTGGCTACAACATCGCCTTTGTAGTTCTGCAATTGGTACAACATCACTCCTCTCTTAAATTGAATCTTGACTGCAAAAGCTCCATTGGGTAGTAAAAAAGTGTCCCTCTGTTCTGTTCTTGGGTCAAGAACACCTAACATTCCACTTCCAAAAACATTCAATTCTGTTTGTACCGTTTCATTACTACTACCTTTTTGTACATAAGTGGCTAATAAATTACCCGTAGCATCCCTAACATAAACCTCCGTGGTATCCCCTACTTTTTTACTAATCCTTTGACCAGCTGCATCATAGGTGTATTTTACTTTGGTTCCGTTAATATTAACTAGGCTGTCCAATTTGCCGTAAAGGTTCCAATTGATTGCACTAACCCCTTGTTTATCGTCATACACCACATTTCCAATATCATCGTATTGGTACAAATTTGTTTGGCCAGTTACGGCGTCGGTCAAAGTGCTTAATCTATTAGTGTTAGGTGTGTAATTATATCGATATTCATTTAATCTCTTTGATACCCCGCCAGTGCCATTTCTGAGGTAGCTCGTGATATTTCCATTCGGATCATAAGAAATTCTTTCTTTATAGTCTTCTAGTTTCACTGGGCTAAACACTTGCGTTTCTGCCGTACTGTTGATTCCACTATAAGCATCCATCTGTACCAAACGGCCTAGTTGGTCATAACCATAATTATATACTAGCGGATTACCCAACTGAGGGATGTTTACAGACATGGCAGCAATATTACCATTATAATGCCCTATTTCGTTTAAGGCTGTTAGCAAACTATTGCTCCTTGGACTGCCAATGGCTTTATAATCATTTGGGTAATACTGCAAACTATACCCATACGCATTTTGTGTTACTGGATAAAACTGGTTGTTGCGTACTGGTTGCCCATCATTGCCAAGATTGGCCGGTACACAAACGGGCAAGTTGGGGTTTATTGATGCTAGATAGTTGTCCCCTACTGATGGACTCATAAATCCATTCTCGAATAGTATGCTACGCCGTGCAGTGTAAGTAGTAGGGAACGGCCTGCGGTCGTTTACCATCAGGTCTAGTGGGGAGGTGCCGGGGAGGCAGCCGCCGTTGGTGTTGTCGGTGGCGTTGCCTCCTGCAAACACATGGTTTACCCCTTTCATCCATCCATGAATGGTATACGTATAATCCAGCCCTTGCACCTGCAACTGACCTAGTACCGTGCGGGCTAGTGGGCCGTGTTTGTAGTAGCGGTAGGCGGCTTCGCGCTGCCAGAGGTTGTTGTCGCGGCTGGTAAATACGGCTGTTAGGCGGTTTTCTGCATCGTACTCGTAGCGGTGGTAAAAGGCATCGTGCTGGCCGGATTGGTAGCTTACCTTGTTTACTTTTCCGCTGATGAGGTCGTAGTTGTAGCTGAGTTTTTTAAATCGGTTGCCAGTGGTGGACATGGCGGGGATGCCGCAGAAGTCTTGCAACAATGTATCGACATTGCCGTGGAGGTCGTAGCTAAAATAGGTGGCTGATACTGCCGCTGTGTCGGTGGCTACTTGCTTGGTGCGCAGGTAGGCTACCCGATTGCGCAGGTGCCGCTGCACTAGGTTGATGCCTGCAATGGGGCCATAAGCGGTGTCGTAAATGGTTTGTACCAATTGCCTGGCGGGTGGGCCGCCCTCTAGCCATGCCGACCAAGCTGTGTCGTAACCCGACACGCTTTGCTCCAATCGAGCCGTGGTGGCCTTTTCTCCCACTTCATTAATACGCCCTAATGCATCGTAGCGGGTGTAGCTATACTTTGGTGCGGGAACAGTGTTGCGCTGTTTTTCATTTTGGCTGGCGCAGAGCCGCCCTAATCGGTCGTACCAATAAACAGTTGTGCCATCATCGGGTGTTTTTTTAGCTACCAATTGGCCAAGGCTATTATATCGGTAGTTGCTGGCCAAGCTGTGGCTAGGTATCAGTACGCTGCTGGAAGCACGAGCTACACGCACTCTATCCGTAAAGTCCCTGCTGAAATCGGGATACACCCCCTTTGGTGGTACGGTTTTCACGCGGTTGCCTGCTTGGTCGTAGTAGTACAATGTGTAGTGGTATTCTTTGTTGTTGTAGCTCAACTCAAAAAACTCACTATTGCCCATGCATTGTCTCTTATACAAGACATCAAAAGCTTGGGCAATGGCTTCTGTACGTACTTCATAGATATGCGTAGCCAGTTGAACGGCTTGGTTGTAGGTTTTTTGGCAGGGGCTTTCTGCTACAAAAATGCCACTTGTGGTGTCGCTTAGGCTGGAGGTATCGCGGCATAGTACCACGGCTTGCCACCTTACCTCTCCTACTATGGGGCCATCGATGGTACAACCCACCGATTGCGCTGCTGTGGCATAATCCAACCACGAATATTGCATGCCCGTTTTGGCATTTATGTAGCGCGCAAAATTGGCATTGTATTCCACTTGGCTGCTGTCTAGGCTATTGAACAATGTTGGGTTAAATATTGGGGCAACTGTATCGGGCAGGTTGGCAAAATACACTTTGAAAGAATCGGCAAAAACTTTCAAATCCAAACAATTGATACAGGGGCTACTTGGCACAAAACCGCATTTTAAAAACATCGGTAGCGGTTCGGCTTTTTCTAGGTAATAGATACCACCTGCCGAGGCATCTGCCACATGGTAGGTAACATAAATTCTGGGGCGAAGGGCGGTATCGCTATACTGTGGTGAACAGTAAGGATAGTTTACTAGGTTACTGGTGAATATTCTTGCATCACTTAGCATCCAGCCATTATTGTTTGACAACCAATTCCCTAAATGATTCATCAGATTCAAATCCACAGAATCTGGGGTGGTTATTCGTTTATTACTGGTTAGTTGGAAGTTATTTGCATTACTGGTAAGTATGTCGTTGGGGTAAGCAGTCCAGTTGAAGTTGGGCAGGGCATAATTGAGGGATAAAGCATTGCTGTTACTAATTGATGGAAATCCAGTGGGGTAAGGATGTAGCCGCATAATGACACTGGTAAAGTCCGCAGCGGTAACCCCCGAAGGCACGCGAGCAGCAAGACTGGGGAAATGCACATAGGCATGGAAAAAAGTATCGTAGCGGGTATAGTTACCAAGCGTGGTAGAACCAACACTACGGAAACCCACACCAATATTCAGATGCCCAGAATCGGTAAATATTTGGTTGATTGGGGTGCTTGTACTCTGCCAAACATGGTTCTCAAAAAGGTTAGCGGTGGCTTGATAATGGTTTACTGCAAAATCGGCCACTAGCGTATCTCGCACTGTTGTGGTACCATGCAACAAATCGTAGCAGTTTTCCTGCATTGCAAGAAACAATGGAAGGGTAAGGGTATCAATATAATGGTAGGCCCTTAAAAATTGGTTTACATCGGAGAGGCTATCTGGGTTTAGGCTTGGCACTTTTGCCCGCATCTCGGCCTGTAGTTTTTTCCATTGGCTACAGTTGCAGGTGTCCACCTGTGTGGTGTATTCCTTGGTATAAACAGGGTTAAGGCTATAGGGCTTGGGGTTGATGATGGTAAATGGATTACAAAAGGTAGAGCGGGGTATATTCCATTTTTGATACACAAAAGTGATGGCTTCTTCAAAACTGCGGGGGCTGCCATCGTTGGGTGTGGAGGGGGCTACGGATGCTGCACCATAGGGGTTGAGGGCATCCGTACCTTTTTGGCACACTACCAACATGCTGTCCACCAGTTCTTTCAAGAGTTTTTCTTGATTCACAGAATCTAAGGAGGCAATGCTTTGGCATTGTAGCAATTGATACCGCCATCTTGGAATGTTGGCTGCGCAGCGGCTGGAATAAATGGAAGCAGGGGTGGGTTGCGCCGTGGGGGCTGTACCGTTGGTGGTAGGGTAGCCCGTCCAACCCATTTGCTGCGCTCCTAAACTTTTTTGGGTAATAAAACGCAGGTTATATCCTTGATTGACCAATGTAGCGGCATTGGCAAGGGGGTTATTGGTTTCTATATAGGCATTGACAAACGAATCGCGCACATTGGCATAGTATGCCTTGAAGTTTTCCCAGATGGCATCTTTTTGGGCAGTGTTTACATAGGCATTGTATGGAGGCAATGGTGCGGCACGGTTGCAGGCACGGCGGTCGATGGGGTTTTGAATGTTTTTGCAAAACACATTGGCATAAGCTAGTTTCCATAAATTAAGGCTATCGTAATAGGCATTAGCTTTTACGATGGCGGTAATAGCCGCTTTTTGGCTTGGATTGATGTTGCTAAAATAGGGATCATTATCCGCAATATCCACCGTGGTTAAACCGGCAGTTTCGGCGGTGGCATAATTTTTCTTTTGGAACAGTTGGTCGTTCCAGTTATAGGCACTTGCTAGTACGGTTTCGGCAAAGCGCAAGCGGGGATACTCTGGATGGTATGGCAGTAGTGATTCTGCCCATGAAAACGTAAATCTGTCGGCAAAAGATTCCCGGCTCATCGTGTCAAGCATCGTGTATGAGCTACTAGTACCTAGGGTATCGGGGTGGATGGTGAGGTCTTTGGCTCCTATGAAATCATAATAAAAATCCGTTGCCCCTGTGGTGTTTTTAGGACGCTTGTAGCCCCCTGTTTTAAAGATATCGTAGGTGTTATACATGGATAAAGCAGTGTCCCTTTGTCGGGCATACTGTCCGGTAAAAGGGCGCATATCGGCCAGCATCATCATTCTAATGGTACCTAGGCGGTGCGAAACAGTGGTATCGCAAATGGCGCAGGTGTTGGCATAATTGGTTGCTGTGGTATTGGGTTTATCGCAACCAGAACTATCCTTGAGTGCACTAAATACAGAATCTATTAATTGCTGTTTGGTACTGCACATAGCCATTTTAAGGTAGGCATCTCGGTTGTATTTTAGTCCTTCGTCACTTAGGGTAAGGGTTTTTCTGATGCTATAACTACCGGGCAGCAGGGTGATATTGCATTGAATGGTATCATTTACGATGGTGCAGGTAGCGGTGCTATCCTCGCTAACCATGGGGGCTACGGGTGTATTATAATGGTCGTGGTCTGCTGATAAATCTATGTTATTAAACCGATGAACAATAGTTGGCTGCTCTCCTGATTCATCGGTAATGGCTATTTCCAGTTGATACATAGGGTCAAAGGCAGAGTCGTACTGGGAACAGGGCAATAGCAACAACACATCGGGCTTCACATAATAGCTCAAGGTATAATTGGTGGTTGCAGGCACTAGGATGGTGTTGATGGCTTCTTTGCTGTTGTTTTTTATTGCATTGCTGTTAGGGCTTAGCAGGTTGCGGTTGATGTAGGTGCCTTGTTGGTTGGGGTAATCTGCTAGGTGCAGGGCATGAATGCCTGGGGTGCTGTCGCCCGCAAGGGAGGTGGCAATGGTGCGGCCATACATATCGGTATAAGTAATGCTCATTTGTCCGTTAGGGTCTTGCACCATACTTTTAAAGTAATGGGAAAAATCGCCCACTTCGGTTCCAAAAAGCCCGTCTAGTTCTTCTTGAGCAGGTGTACCATAGTAGTATTTGGTCATGTGGCTGCCGCCCATGGCTAGGCTTTTTCCCAAGCTGCTTTGGTACATTACCCTGCCTGTACCATCGGGGGTGTAGCGTGTGGCGGTGTAGGGGTAGCCTTCGGCATCGGGTAAGTTTCGCGTGAGGCTGTCTGTGGCGAGCAAGGGGTTGGCTGGGCTGTAGTACTGGGAAGAACCACTGGTGGTATCCATAGCTGGAATGGCGTTGATGGACACCCCAGCCGCTGCGGTAAGGGGTTGTAGGTCGAACAATTCGGCGGGGTCTTGATTGGGCACTTGCCCATTAAATCGGTTTAGGTTGGCTTGGTAGGCTACCACGCTGTTCATGCTGGGGGTGGGCAATATTTGTATGGCGGGTCTGCCTGCCCCGTCGTAAAACGTTTCTGCCACTACGGTGGTGTTGGTGGTGTTGTCTTTGGTTACGGTTTGCCTGCCTCGGAGGCTACCGTCGTAGTATTGAATTACCGTTTTGCGCTTGCCTTCTTCGGCATAGCTGGTGGTCACCTGCCAGTTGAGGCTGTCGCTGTGTCCACCATAAGCAAAACTATCTATGCTACTCCAAGG
>JAIXOJ010000210.1 GCA_027486835.1 Chitinophagaceae bacterium | reverse complement strand
CCTCCACCTGCAAGGTTTGCGCCTCCACCTGCAAGGTTTGCGCCTCCACCTGCAAGGTTTGCGCCTCCACCTGCAAGGTTTGCGCCTCCACTTGCAAGGTTTGTGCCTCCACCTGCAAGGTTTACGCCTCCACCTGCAAGGTTTGCGCCTTCACCTGCAAAGTTTGCACCTAGCCAAGCTAGGTTAAACAGAGAAAAAGCCATAAGTCTGTAATGAAAAAAAGGAAGTAAATGAATAAAGATTCTTTGGTTTTTAAGTTTCTTCGCAGTCATTTTAAATATGTGTGCATTATTTTTCGAACATTTGGCAACATTTTCCAAATCAAAAGAATCTAGTGTTTATTTCCACGAATTACTTTAACATTTAGCCTATACCAACACTTTTCATTTTGTAAAAAACATAAAATTCTAAACAATGTATAAACCCCAACCCAGCATCGCTTTGGCAGAAGACAATCAGGAAGATGCACTACTAATAAAGCATACAATAAAAGGAATGAGTGGTGTAAAATTTGCCTTTGCAGCTAAAGATGGTCAGGATTTAATCATTAAACTGAGCGAACAAAAATATTTACCAAGTATTGTTTTTATGGACATGGAAATGCCCAAATGCGATGGTTTAATGGCAACCATCATTGGTAAGCGACTTTGGCCAGAAATAAAATTTGTAGGCCTGTCCACTCATTCTTCCATTCAATTGATTAGCGAATTTTTAGCGGAAGGGGGTAGCGGTTTTTTGGCAAAATATTTAATTTACAAAGATTCTATTCCTTATTCTATTTATAATGATCCTAATATATTGAAAAGCTTTGTTGATCAAATAGTTGGCAAAAGTGAACTAGTGATAGACCTAATGCTCGAATACAAAACCGATAAGCACCAGCAACTTAAAACCACTAATCAGATTATCCAAACCAGTTTTGCACATTTATTCAAAGATGATATTTTTTATTTACAATTAGATGCAGCTGGCTTTGATAAACGATTGATAGCGAAATTGATGTACAAAAGTGAATCATCCATAAAAAAACATTACATAAAAAACTAAGCGACATTTTAAGGTAAATACCAGCGCCGAATTAATGACAATTACCCTCAACAAAGGCATTGCAAAATTGGCAAAGTTTTATTGATACAGGCAATAGTACTATGTATGGTATAAATAAAAATTAGCCATTTGGCTATTTAGTATTAAATATTACTTGCTTTTTTGTTGATGAGTAAGCATTTAACTACAACCTTTTTCTCAAAAAAGAAATAGCCAATTGGCTATAGCTTTATGTTGAAAAAAATGGCTAGAGTTGCTGCCACATAACGCTTAAAAATAAAATTATGATAGTACGATGCAGCAGAAGTTATAGAAAAGATATTGGGGAAAAAATATCTACCCGCTTAGAGGCTGTGAGAAAAGGAATAATTGGCAATCCCACAACCTTTCCCAAACCACCCTCCGATGATGCTACGGTAGCTAAAATGGAAGCAGATTTATTAACAAACACAGTTGCATACAGGCGTGGAGGAATTGCCCAGAAACCCGCCTACCAGAACACGCTAGAGTCAGCCGTTAAAATGTTAAACGGTTTAGCCGATTTTGTGGATAATATTGCAAATGGCGATGAAAACATTGTTATATCATCGGGTTTCATACCTACCGACAATAAAAAAAGTAAACCAACCAATAAGCCCAGTCAGCCATCTGACGTAGTGGTTACAAGAGGTACTGAGGGTGTTATAAAAGCCGAATGTGCGGCTGTGGACAAGGCCATTTATGGCTGTATATTAACCGATGCTCCTTTGTCTAAAGGAGTAGTAATTAATTCCCTTGGTCAGTTATCAATACCTAAAGACTCCTTTTCTTGTAATGTATGGGTTGACTTAAACAGGAGGAGAAAAAAACACTTCGAAGGGCTTATCCCCAAAACCACTTATTATGTGTATTTCTATATCATTAATACCGTAGGGGTGAGTGTGTTAAGCAACGAGGTAAGTATTATTTGTGCGTAGGTAAAGCTTAAAGCAATCGTTTATTCCCAGCTATGTTGAGATTGTGGCTTGTGCTACTCGCTTAGTTGTTCGTAAGGTTGTTTGGTCGGAGGGTAAACGACCCAAGGCGAATTGAATAATCCTGTTGAAGCTGATTTTTATTCAAGAACCTAATCACTAGATATATAGTGGTGCCGTAGATTATTTGGTTGGTAAAGGGGGGAGCAATAGTTCTGGTTTGAATGGTTTTGTAGCTAATTGTAAATTTACTCCTACATTGGTTGAACTTAGCGAGTAGCACCGAGTTACAATCTCGCTCTAACTGGGAACTAAATAAGTCTAATTAAGAAGCTTGTTTTGAGCTAAAAGTAAAAACTTTTTTCTCTAACAAAATATGAATTAAAATTAATAAAAAAATTGAACTAAAATGGATATAATCATTGATGAACTAAAAGGTAGGTTACAGGAAGCAATTTTAAAGCTTAGTAAACCCAAATCCCTTTATGACTTTTTATGTAAAAAGACATTGGAGGGTAAACTTGAAAGACTTGAATATCTTGAAAAAGTGTTGAGTATAGATAAATACAAACTTGTATTTATTGGACAAGTAGGTGCAGGAAAAACTACGGCTATTTGTCATTTGTTTAATATAATTGGTGAGTTTGAGGTCAGTGAGAGAGGTAAAAAAGTAAAGAAATTTCAAGAATTACTTGCAACTGGTTCAGGCTACACAACTATATGTGAAGTTATTATTAAACCTTCCGAAAATACATATTTTAGTATTGAGGCATACACAGAAGCTGAGTTAAAAGATTTAATTAGTTCTTTTGCTGACTTTATCGAAATGAAAGTAAATCCTATAAAATATGCGGAAACCACAACCGCAAAGGGTGTGAATATTATTTCTCCTGAGATAGACCGTGCATTAAGAAACATAATAAATTTAAAAAAGAAAGATAGAGAAGAAATAATTGATAATAAGAAAAAGAATATAACAATTGATGAAGCAGAAGAACTTGCCAAACAGTTTTCAAGCCTTGAAAATTTTAAAGAAGAATTGCTCAAACGAGCCAATTTTAATAACCGAACTGAAACAAATATTAATTTTGAAATTGGTGATGAAACGGAATGGATTAAAAAGACTTTTGAAGATTTGAATGTAGCAAAAATTGAAACTTTATCAATCCCTAAAAGAATATATTTATATGTTAGTGACAGAATTCTAAATCATTCTTATTTCAATAGTTTTAGCGAAATAATTGATACAAAAGGGATTGATGCTAATAAATTCAGGAAAGATTTAGATAAATATGTAAATCAGGAAGATACCATTTGTCTTTATACTACAAAGTTTCCTAATGCCCCAGATAGTGATATTTTAGAGCAAATGCAAAGGCATTTGTCTTTTAAATCCAAAAGGTTTCACCAACGTTTTGTGACATTTGTTATGCCAAGAGGACAAGAACCAGAGAGTACAATATCTAGCGACGGAACGGCAATAGGGGATTGGGAAGAAGGTATTAAATTACGTAGAAATACTATTCTTGACACATTTATACAGCAAAGCCTTGAATTTTCTACTGAAAATATTGTATTTTATGACGCTTTGAGATTTTATTATAATGGAAAGCTAAACTTAAATGAAGGCTATGAGTTAGAAGATGTAGAAAATGATAGAAATGAAGTTATTAATCTAATAAATGTCGTCATAAAAAATCGAGTTGAGCAAACAAAAGCAGAAATCGAACAAATAAAAAATGATTTTTTTTCTATTGAAGGCGGTTCTCAACAGATAACAGCCGACGAGGAAGAATTATTAAAGAAGATTCATAGTGACATAAAAGGGTTTGTTAATTTAAATTTTGTTAATTCTGAAGAGTTTGTAGATAAATTTGTTTATTATTATAGAAATCAATATCATCATTTTACCAAACACGCAATTAACAGAAGGTTTGGAATTTATGATGAAAAGGATTATGATATTTATAATGATTCTTTTCACCTTGCAATAGATTTAGTTCGTAAGAATACTGAAGATTTTAAGAGCAAAATAACCGAAGTCATTCAAAAGTCAGCTATAGAAATACAACATCACGAGTTAGAGAGTTTTATTAAGGAAATATTAAATCAACTTGAAATTTTTTATGACATTTTTTTGAAACAAATTGGACAGTTGGTTTATGATGAAATTTTTAATAAAAAATTTCATCCACAAGATTTAACCTCAAATTTTTGGTATCATGTAATTAATCGCCGTGGTAAAGGCAGTGGATATACCGATGACATTTGTACTATTTTTTCCAATCAACTTGATGATATAAATTTAATTTTAAAAAACAAAACAGAAGAATTTTGGAAATCTATAGTTATTGGTAAAACATTGGAATTCTTTGGACAGTGATTATGGATCTATCGTTTTGTCAAGAATTTCAAAATAATATTGAAATTTTGGAAGATAAAAACTACTCAAAATTTCTTTATTGTATAATTAGGGAGAATAAAATATTATTGAACAGTGAACCAGAAGAGTTTATTAGGCAATGCATGTTATATTACTTAGTGTATTTATCAAAAATTTACCCAAACTTGATAGATATTAAAGTGGAATTTAATAATGCTGATATTGTCATTTTTCCAGTTCTACCAATAGATTTTAAACCTTATATCCCGTTGTTAATAGTTGAAACAAAAACACACACAAATGTTAATTCAGATAAGAAACAACTTATCGGTTATTTGCAAGAATTTAGGTGTTCAGTGGGTTTTTTGTTTGATGGAAACAGTTTGTTATTTTTTAATGGTACGCAAGATAGATGGCTTCGGAATTTAGAAGAGTTTAAGGAAATTATTCTTAATGAGCTAGAAAAAGTATCATATGCGGATAATTATGCCATATTTAAACTGTCACAATTGGGTAGTTTAGATGCTTTCAAACAGTTATCAGTAGAATATGGCTATGCAGATATTGTATTCGAATATGAGACATTAAATGGTGACTTATTTAAACAAAGTGGCAAGTTTTTTAAGTTTACCGGTACACAAATTTTATACAGTATAAGTGGAAATTACACAAAGAATAAGCAAAAAATTGAGCTGGGTCAATTCATAAGAGTAATAAGTCTGAGAGAATAAATTACCCAACTTAATTCAACTCGTGCGTGCTTGTGTGTGTCACTAGAAACAATAGCGAAAGCGGTTGTTTCGGAATTGTATAAATAATCAAGTTGGTCTTCAGTACACGCATTATAGAAGGTGTTAACAAGCCGCTCAGCTAGCACTAGCTTGTTGCTCGTGATACTCACTAAGTTCTTCGCAAGGTTGTGTGTTTGGTAAGTAAACGACCTGAGGCAAATTGAATAATCCTGTTGAAGCTGATTTTTTGCAACAACCTTATTTAGTGGTGCAGTGGATTATTCGATTGGTACTGGGGGCAGCAATAGTTCTGGGTTGAATCGTTTTGTAACTAATTGTAAACTCACACCTGCGTTAGATGAGCTTAATGAATTGCAAGTGCTACAAGCTTGCTCTAGCTGGGGTTTGGGTTATTCAAACAATCTTCATTAGCCTTATTTGAAAACATTTGAGTAGTGCTATATTTTTTAGCTCTGTAGAATTTTGGCAAGCTTCATTTAAATATTTTTGTCCTCAAATGATATTTAAATATGAAACGAAACATTATTTCTGTGGTTGTTGGTTTAATGTCAGCAGTTATCGTTTTTTTAATCGCTGAATCAATTAATAGTTCCTTACACGAAGCACCCCAAACTTTGGACTATAAAGACCATGAAGCAGTTAAAGCATTTTATGAACACCAACCAATAACACTTTGGGTACTCGTTTTGGTAGGTTGGATAATAGGTTCAGGCTTATGTGGGTTTTTGATAAAGTTAATTAGTAAAAACGCGAACAAGAGATCGCCGATAATTGCTGGAGGTATTTTGACACTGTCTGCTGTAGCTAATTTCTTATCGTTACCACACCCTACTTGGTTTATTATTGTTGGACTGCTCATTTTTATTCCCTCCACATTATTAGGACATGCTTTATACAGATTAAAATCCAATGGGTAAGAGGGAAACATCCATTCAATTAAATTCACTGGTCGGCGCTCACTAGCTCAGCTAGCACTTGCTTGTAGCTCGTACTATTCGATTAGTTCTTCGCAAGGTTGTGAGGATTGGTCAATAAAAGACCTAAAGCGAATTGAATAAACTTCTTACTATTGGTAATATTGTGATCCCGGGGATTATTTGGTTGGTAAATAGGGTAGCAATAGTTCTGGTTTGAAAATTGTAAGCTTTCACGTGCGTTGGCAAACCTTAGTGAATAGCATGCGCTACAAGCTTGCGCTAGCAGGGTCAACAGATAAAACGGCATCAACCATTGTTGTTTATTTAAACGTAATTGTAAAAGTTGTTCCAATGTTTACCTCGCTTTCTACCGCTATAGTACCGCCAAGTGTAGTTATTTGAGAATGTATAAGGTATAATCCAATTCCTTTACTATTGGCATTGTTGTGAAACCTTTTGTACAAGCCAAATATTTTGTCTTTTGCGAACTCCATATTTATACCAATTCCATTATCAGAAAAGGTAAGCTTTGTATCGCCATTGGGTTCTTTGCTTGTTTTTATGGTAATGATGGGGGCTCTATTTGGATGACGATATTTTACAGAATTGGTAAATAGGTTTAAGAATATACTTTCTAAATATTCATTGGCAAAAATTACGGCGGGCGCTTCGGAGAAGTCTGCGTTTATAATTGCTTCATTCTCTATTAATGATATTGAAAGTGATTCTTTTGTTTTTTTATATATCTCTTCAAATGTTAGTTGATCCCTCCTAATATTTCTATTCTCTTTTATAATCATCACTTCAATTAAATCATTCAAGGTTTCATTTAAACGATAGGTAGAAGTTTTAAAACCGTCTATTAGCTTAAGGGTAAGTGCATCTGTACCTTTTGCTGGTTTAATCATATTACAAATAGAAACAAGATTGGTTAATGGTGCCCTCAAGTTATGAGAGGTTATATAGCTAAACTGCTTCAACTCAAGGTTGTTTTCCACCAATTCTTTCAATAGCGTTTCTTTCTCTTCTGCGGCTTCTTTTTGTTTGGTGATATCTTGCATAGCCCCAATCATTCTTACTATTTTTCCATTTTCATCTTTAATGGCAAAGGTTTTATCTCTTACAAAAGCAAAGCTTCCATCGGCCTTTCTCAATCTGTACTCTCCTTCCCACTTATTATTACTGGTATCTGAAGCGAGTAAGGTATATTGATTCTCCATGATAAAATCCATATCATCTCGGTGGATATTTTGTCTCCAAATATTATTTTCAATTGGCATCCATCCATCTGCAACTTCGTGATGAAAGAACGTGGTGAAATTTTTACTGATAAATATTTCCTTTTTTGCAAGATCTGCTTCCCAAATTACATCTGATGTGGCTAATGTGGCATATTCATAACGCTGATTGCTGCGTTTTAATTTCTCTTCTGCCTTCAATTGCTCTGTTACATCAATAATGGAACTAAAGCATAGTTCAATATCTTCATATACTATTATCTCCGACCTAATTTCTACATAAACCCACGATTGATCCTTTTTAACGAGTGCGGTTATGTATGGTTTGTTGGGGCCATTTTTCAGTTCCTCAAACCTTTTTGTCCAAGTTTCCATAGTATGCCTATTTGAAACCTTAATTATATTCAGGTTTTTGTATTCATCTGGCGTATAGCCAAGTAGTTTACATGCAGCATCATTAAAGTCAAAACTAGACCCATCTTTCCTCCAATAGTGCATGGCTATAGTTGCGTTTCTAAAAGAGAAATCTATGATTTTTAATTTTTTTTCTAGTGCTAACTTTTCTGTTACATCATATGCATAGCCACAATTAAGTTCTAAATCGCCATATTTAATTATGTTGGAAATAATTTCTACGTCTATTATGGTTCCATCTTTTTTCTTTCTTTTACCATAGTACTGCATTCGCTTCTTTTCCCTCAAATCATCCCAATATTCTTTCCAGGAATCAGTTGTGTATGCATTGCCTAATTCAAATACTGTTTTGGTTTTCACTTCTTCTAAACTGGCATACCCAAACATTTTTGCAAAAGTTAGGTTGCAATTATAAATAGAACCATCTGCCCTAAAATAAACTAAACCCCAGGCAGCATTTTCTATTGTAAATGCATAAAGTTTTAAGTTTTCTTCAATTTTCTTCTTTTCGGAAATATCAGTAAAGAATACGCAGTTAAGCTCTTTATTGCCATATTGGATGAAGTTGGCCTCTATGTTAACATGTATAATTTCACCGTTTTTCTTAATCAGATTAGATTCAAAACTTAATGATTTTGCTTTCTTTAGTTCTTCCCAATGAATCGGCCAAATGTCATATTGGTAGTCGGGGTCAATATCGGGAATAGAAATTGAGGCGTATTCTTCTTTGGTATATCCTAATAATTTATTGGCAGCTTCATTAAAATCGAATACTGAAGCATCCTTGGATATTATGTTTATAGGCGTGGTAGAGTTTCTAAATGCAAAATCCACCAACATCATTTGCGCTTCCTGCTTTTTCTTTTCGGTGATGTCTGTTGTGTAAGAACAAATTAATTCTAAATCGCCATGCTTTAAATAACTTATATGGATAACTAGATTTGTAATGGTTCCATCCTTTTTCGTAGGTGTGGCTTCAATGGTTATACTCCCTTTGGATTTAATTTCTAACCAATGTAATGCCCATTTAGCTGTATCATAGTTATCATCTATGTCGATTATCTTTTTACCCTTTAATTCCTCTTGGGTGTAACCAAAATATTTAGCTGCTGCATGGTTTAAATTATAGATACTCGAATCTTCTTTTATTAGGAGTATAGGCAAGGTAGAATTGTTGAATGTAAAATCTACCAATTTCAATTCTTCTTCTATTATTTTCTTTTGCCTAGCTTCTATTATAAACATTACCTGCTTAGAAAGCTTAGTCAACGCTTCCTTTTGTTCTACAGTCAGCTTGCGAGGCTTTTGGTCTATCACACAAAGCGTTCCCAATGCAAATCCATCAGCATCTACTAGTGGGATGCCTGCATAGAATGCAATATTTGGCTCGCCTATTACAAAATCATTATCGTGAAATCGATCATCTAAACGGGCATCTTCTATTTCAAATATGGTTTGGGATTGGTTGATAGCGTGAGCACAAAAAGAAAGGTCTTTGTGTGTTTGATTGATATTTATGCCTAAATGCGATTTAAAAAACTGCCTGTCTTTATCTATCAACGATATTAAACTAATAGGGGTTTGGCATATTACAGAAGCTAGATAAGTAATGTTGTCAAAGTCTTCTTCTGGTAAGGTATCTAATAAATTATACTTTCCTAACGCTTTTAGCCTTTCGGAATCATTAAATGGCAAGGGTGGGGGAGTCATTTTAATGGCTTAAAAAAAATAATTTCTGTAATAAAATATTTTTGCAATCACACGAATATATGTAGGAGATTTTAAAAAATGAAAACCCAGCCAGTTTAGTTTTTTAAAACTAAACTATTGCCGTTAAAAATAAGTGGCTGGAAATTGAAAGTGTTTGCTTCGGCACTCTGTTAATGTATAGGTGTACGTATAAATATGAATAGGGATTTAAATGCCATAATGCATCAGCATTATGACGTGTTGTATGCACCTGTAGCTTAATCTTCTAGATTACGCCTTAATTATTTCACAGCTAATAATGCTTTCGTTAAAATGAGCATTGAATGACTTTACGATTGGTATGATGTTCCGCAGTGAATGTCGCTAAAACAGATAAATGGGATTTCAAAATCAATTTCCTTGCATACAGATTCGACAAAATGGATTAAGTTAGGCAACATATACCTCAGGCCAAATTGCCTAAATAATTTAAAATTTAAACGCAATTTTTGTTCTTTTATTTACAGCAGACTTTCTTGATACGCCCCTACAAACTCGCCAATTCCTGCTGCATTTTCTTAATCCTATTTTCTAGGGTTTCGGAAGAGAGGTTGTTGCGGTTGAGTCCATCGGCAATAATGGGGAAGCTGAGGGGGGTAAGCCTGGTGGGGAAGCATAGCACGATTTTACTGGTGAGGATACGTTGCAAAGCAGCGCGAAGCCTTTCCTCCTCCATCTGTTGGTTCATTACTTCATGGTACGCTTGGCGCAGCAATAGATTGTTGGGTTCATATTCGTTGAACACTTTAAACAGCAAGGAAGCAGAGGATTGGAGATGGCGGGCTTTCTTTTGTTCGCCGGGCATCCCTTGAAAAATCAATCCACCAATTACGGCAATATCACGAAACTTTCGGGAGGCCATTTCTACACTGTTCACGCTTTTTTGAATATCCAGCAAAAGGTTTTGGAGGGAGAAAAGCTCTTGCACGTTGGTATCATCCACAGGAATGGGTTGGTCGCTCAATAATTCAAACCCATAGTCGTTCATGGCAATAGAAAAACTAATGGGGGTAATTTGGCTGATGCGGTAAGCAAGCAGGGCACTCATAGCTTCATGTACTTGCCTTCCTTCAAAAGGATACACCATCAGGTGATGGCCATCTTTGGTTTCTATTTGTTCAATCAGCAGTTCATTTTCCCCCGGAATGTGCGAAAGCTGGTTTTGTAGTTCGAAAAGGGGGCGTAAAGCGGTTAATTCTGGAGAATTGGTTTCGTTTTCCAATGCGTTACTAAAAGTGTGTCGCAGCACCTGACCCAAATTGGCCGTGAGACTCATTCTTCCACCCATCCAACTAGGTACTATCGATTTTTTGGCGGTAGATTTTTTTACAAAGGCCGTCATGTCCTTAACCAAAACCAGCTCCACATTGCGCCCCGCTAGGGTAAATACATCCCCTACTTCAAGGCGGCTAATGAAGTATTCTTCAATCACCCCGATATATCCACCACTCATCAGCTTCACTTTCATCATTGCATCGCTCACGATGGTGCCAATGTGCATCCGATGACGCATGGCTATGCGGCGGCTGTTTATTTTATGGAGTCCATCGGGCATGATTTCCACTTTCTTGTATTCATCGTATTCTTTCAAGGCCAATCCACCATGGGTGATGTGGAGCAAGACTTCGTTGAATTCTTCGCGGGTTATTTCTGAAAAGCAAAAAGTACTTTTTACCTCATTAAATATTATGTCAGGCATAAAACCATCGCCCACAGCTAGGGTACACAAATACTGAATGAGCACATCAAAGCACAAAATCAAGGGCTGTTTCGATTCCATTTCATTGGTTTCGATGGCGGTTTTTAGTGCGGCGGCTTCCACGAGTTCTAGGGAATGGGTAGGTAAAAAGTAAATGGTACTGGTTTCACCAGGTTGGTGGCCGCTACGGCCTGCCCGCTGTAAAAAACGAGCGACTCCTTTTGGCGAACCCACTTGGATAACGGTATCAACAGGTCTAAAGTCAACCCCTAAGTCGAGGCTAGCCGTACACACCACCGCTTTTAGAGTACCTGTGTGTAGGGCATCTTCCACCCACAACCGTAGTTCCTGTTCCATGCTGCCATGGTGTAAGGCAATAGCCCCTGCTAGTTGCGGCGCAACGGTCAATAATGTTTGGTACCATAGCTCACTCATGCCTCGAGTGTTTATAAACACTAGCGTCGTTTTGCTTTTTTCAATGATGGGTACAACGGTATCGGCCAGTTTTATACCCAAATGACCAGCCCAAGGATATTTTTCAATTTCTGGGGGAATGATGGAATGCACCACAATTTTTTTTGCCAGCTGTGCTTTTACAATGATGCCCGTTGAATTAGGGGAAAGGGCTACTAACGGGGACATCAACACTTCCATTGCCTCGTTTAGGTTGCCAATGGTGGCCGAAATGCCCCATACATTTACCTTATGCTGCTTAGCGCCAGATGAAGCAGCGTGGATAATCCGGCTGATGGCTAATTCCACTTGCACACCTCTTTTGCTGCCAATCAATTCGTGCCACTCATCAACAGCTAAGGTTTGTAAGGAGCGGAAACAATCTGCATGATCTTTTTGCGCAAGATATAAATGAAGGCTTTCGGGGGTGATGATCAGCACTTCGGGCATGTTGCGCTTTTGCTTTTGGCGGTCGCTCGTACTGGTATCACCATTTCTGATACCGACCCGCCATTGCAATCCCAATGCCTGAATGGCTTCTTCCATAGCACGGCCAATATCTTTTGCCAAAGCTCGCAAAGGGGTAATCCAAAGCAGTTGAAGCCCGTTAGCCCTTTGTTTTTGGAAAGTGTGTGGGTGTTGATTAATAAACCGAATGACCACCCCAAGAAAAACTGCATAAGTTTTACCACAACCCGTGGGTGCATTCACCAGCCCACTTTGTCCATCAACAATATGCTGCCAAGCCGTTTCTTGAAACGCAAAAGGCGCTAAGTTTTTTTGGGACAGCCATTGTTGAACGTGTAAAAAACCTGGGGTTGATGTTAGCAATTAGTTGTTAGAGGTTAGTGGTAAGTTGTTAGGTAATAGGTGTCAGGTTTTTAGTAATCTAACAGATGTTTTTCACTAAAAAGAACTGCCAAATGATTAAGAACCGCTCAAGTCTAATAGACTTGAATTAAACTCTGTGGGTTGAGGCCAATAGTGTACTAAAAGATTGAATTGGGTGCATAAAGGTATTTCGCAGTAATTAGTTAACCTCACTCCAACCCCTCTCCAAAGGCGAGGGGCAAAACGAAAAACTTTTATGCACCCATTGGATTAGCAGCCTTTTGTAATCGATTATTCGTAAATAGTAATTTAGATGACTATCGTTTATCGTAACCGTTGGGGAATTTTGTTTTAAGGGTCTCTACCTTTTCAATTACATCTTCCTTTAGCAAGGTTTTGTAAACGTGTATGGCAGCATTGGTTTCTTTGCTGTAGGTGCCGATGATTTGCGCGGCTAAGATGCCTGCATTTCTGGCTGCGTTTAAGGCAACAGTGGCAACGGGAACACCATTGGGCATTTGTAGGATGCTCAACACGCTATCCCAGCCATCAATGGAATTGCTGGACTTAATGGGTACGCCAATTACAGGTAGGGTGGTAATACTGGCAATCATACCGGGCAAATGAGCAGCCCCACCAGCTCCTGCAATAATTACTTTAATACCTCTTGCTTGTGCAGTGGTGGCAAAATCAATCAACCGATGCGGTGTTCTGTGAGCAGACACAATGGTTAATTCTACTGGTATATTAAATTGCTGCAAAATATCGGCAGCAGGTTCCATCACACTAAGGTCGCTATCGCTACCCATCACAATGCTTACAAGAGGTGTTTTAGACATAATTTTTGTATTCTTATTGATGCAATGATAAAACACCTAAATGAATCGAAAAAATATTATCGAAGAAGGGGGGCGCTAGATGCAATAACAGGTAAACGATAAGCCCAATTGTTATTGTTATAGGGTTGTAGTATTCTTTACAAAATAATAAAATCAAAACTCTAGAAATTGTTTTAATCATTAAGACTAATTTCTCTTTCAGGTATATAAAAACAGAGTGTAAGTCTTATTGATTTTAATTCGGGGCATTTCATTCGATCGGGAATCTGGTTCTTATACCTGGTGAAATGACGCTCAGAACTAGGATATACCAACCAACTTCACACTCGTTTTTAGAAATTTCCATTTTGCCCTCTTTCCAAATCTCCGTTTTTCATTAAAAAATGCTGATGATGAGCGACTAATTTCTTATTTGTAGGAGTATAACGATTGGTTTTGGGTAGTACAATGTTGAAAGAAGGGTATTTTGATATTCAGTAGTTAAAGTAAAGTAGAAAGGCTGCTAAGTTTGTTCTCAGAAACGAAAGGGTAACTAAGAGACGATGGCGATGAGTAACAAACTGTCTTTTGAACCAGCCTTTTTGTTGAGTAATTTTTATCTAACTATTTTAAATTTTTTAGTCATGAACATTCGTATTTCTAACCCTAATCATCTTTCAACAGCAGGTTTTTTTAACGTTCCAGTTTTAGTATTAGTAGCGCTTATCTTGATTTTCTCTAGCTGCATGTCAGCAAAAAAAATTGACCAATGGGTGGGTGACAAATACAGCAACGTAAGTACCAAAGAATTAGTATCTAACAATGAAAAGATTGACATCCAGATTGCCAACAATGTAGAAAACAAAAAGACTTCCAATACAGAACAAAAAAGCAAGAAAGTATTACCGCTCTTGTTTTACTGGAAATGGCAACATGCTCATACTTGCAAACTTAATAGCAATATACCATTAGCTAAGTTTAGCAAGACATTTAATTACTATGCTTCCTCTTCCGTGTTGAAATCAAAACTAGAAGGTAAGCGTGTGGAATTGACCATTGAAAATATTCCTAGCACATTCACCATTTACGATAATGGATGGTCGGCTCTTGGGATTGCAGGTTCAAAGGAATTGATCATTAACCCATTGAAAAAGAAAATGGTGGTTCGTTATAAAATGTACGAAGGTTTGACGCTCAAAAAAACAGGTGTTATTGCCATTGCAAACACGGACGCTCCTCTAGAAGAGTTTTCCTCCACCAGTACCAAGGAAATGACTTTAGAGTACTTAGACCAATATGAAAAGAATCTAGCTAAAATGACCAAAAGTTTTGCAGATAAATTAGCCGAAGAGTTGTACGTGTATGCCCCAAATACAACGGCTTCTAGATAAATTGTTCCTTTCTTTGTTTTATAGGTGTTTTTTCTTTTTTAATTTTCAGTAACCTTTATCAAACTCAAAGCGGCCATTTTCGGTAAGTTGTTTTACTGAAAATGACCGCTTTTTAATTCAATAGTATTTAAAGAGCAGTGGGGTAAGAAGTTTAAATGAATCTGTATTCAAGGTAAGAAATGCAAAATACTCAATTCTAGTACGAAGTATTGGTTACAAAAAAACCGTCAGATAGTATTGGCTGACGGTTTTTTTGTAACTCAACAAGTTAAACTAGCTTTCCTATGCTACTGTTTTAACTTCTGCAATTAAGTTGGTTACGGTATTTTGAAATTCGTCGAGTTCTAATTTCAGTTCTGCAACAAAGGCGGATGTTTCATTAGTTAGGTGATCTGATAGTGAATGATAATAAGCAATGCCTTTCAAGAGGTTTTGTTGGAAGGTTTTGAGTTGCCTTTGCTTGGCAGTGGTAAGATTGTTTAGGTTCTTTTCTATTTCATTCTTTAGGTAGGTAACGTACATGCCCAATTCATTTATAAACATGTGAGAGCGTTTTACTGTATTTAAAATATTGGTACGGCCATAAATATGGTTTACCATTTGCTGTAAAGAAAAGATTCCCGAGAAATAAGCCAAATTGGGCCCTGGACAAACCAATACAGCACTAGAACCATTGCTGTATTTTGGTGTGATATTATTTTTAAGCAAAGGAGAAATACTTAGTCCTTCGCAAAGACAGTCTTTATCGGTAATACTATTTAATGAAGCTTCCATTATATCAGTTGGCAAGCCAGCTTCTTGTAGTTGTTTCAATTTTAAATGTTGATATTTTCTTGAAGCTGTGCAAATAGGCACTTCGGAAAACTCAGTATTTGAAACCAAGAATTTTTTGGTACAAGGGCTTCCTGGGCGACCATGTTGTATTCGATGCTGCCTTTGTAGTTCTGAAGAAGCATTTCTAAATGTATTAAAAGGCACTCCCAAAGGAGAAATATTGCTCAAATAGTAATCTTCTGGTTTTGCATTAGCCAAACCTTCGAGTGTTTCATCGTCCACCGAAGTGGCTTCCGGCACTAACAAAAATGGGCTACCCCAGCCTGCACTTTGAGTCTGATAATATTCCAGTAAGAAATTATGTTCTTTGGCTGTGCCAATACCACCTTGTACGGTTATTCTTAGTAAAGGTTTTTGTTTAAAAGTAGGTAAGTCCTTAGCGGCAAGTGCTTGATTGCATAATTGCCACAACTCGGTAGAAAGACTATCACGGTTTTGTTTAAACTCCTCCAAGATTGGCCCCAGCAGCAAACCATCCGTTGCAAATGCATGACCGCCACAGTTTAGTCCACTCTCAATTCTAAATTCCGAAACCCAGATACCTCTTTTGGCAAAAATCTTTCCTTGAGTAAGGGCAGAGCGGTAGTCGCTTACTTTTAGGATGACGGTTTTAGCGAGATGACCTTTTTCGTCAGGAAAAAAAGCAGGAAATTGCTCTACGTATTGGTATAAACGAGGATTATAACCAGCAGAAAAAACGACTGATGAATTTAAAGTACTGTTAGCAAATCCCCTGAGTGCTGCAAGTGCATCGGAAAATTCAGCGGGCAATAGGTTTCCTTGTTTATCATAATTGTTTTTGTCCACCTTCGACATAATGTTTACATCAGCGGCACCAGCAACAATTTTGGTGCGTAGAAAATCCTGAAACGCCTTTTTTGCAGTGGAATCTTCCGTTTCAAGCATTGTTAGATACATTGATTTTACCTCGGAGTTATCTGGTAATAGTTCGAAATAAGTGACGATGGCAGAATCCTGTTCAAACGATTCTTTGCTTAAAGTATCTATTTGCCTTTTAATCAATAGGTCAACTAAATCTAAGTATGCGGTAATTCTCTTTGCGCGATAGTCTGGTTCTGTTAGGCTAATTTCTTCATATGGTAAATTGGCCTCTAAGGAATAAAAAGCCCTCATTTGTTCTATAATGCCATCTTCTACAATAGACATCACAGAAGATATGCCGAAACGAGCTACTTTTAGCGGGGTATCAATCGTAAACCCCAAGCCCATTACAGGGATGTGAAAAGAATGTAAAGAAGATCCTATCATGATGAAGTAATTTTTTAGTAGAAAATGAGTATTAAAAAAGTAAAAATTAACCTTGGCCCTATTGTTACTACCTATTTTAGATATCCAATCTATACACAAGGAGTGGCGGTTCGAAGTAGTATAAACTATTTCAAAAGGGGAATTGCAAATGTGATAGAAGCAAGCAAGCGAAAAGTTGACTAATGTCAACTAGAGATTGACTTACATCAGGTACTTGGACGCAGAAGAATACGCGACTAAGTTGTTTAACAGCCAGATAATGCAGAATTCTTAACCATAAAATAATATGGAAACACTAGTGAGTAACCACTAGCTTATTCTTTGGTAGTGAAGCAATGAATAGCTATCATTGCTGCGCAAATAATTGCAGATTAACCATCTATTAATTTAATCAGTTTACATGAAAAAGGTAATACTTGCGCTTTGTTTAGCTATTAGTTTATTAGCTACACCCCACATTTCTTTTGCTTGGGGAGCAAAAGGGCATCAATTGGTGGCTGAAATTGCCTATCACTATTTAGATGTCGCTACTCGGGAGGCATTGATGCACTATTTAAAGAAAACAACTATTGAAGATGCCGCAACATGGATGGATGAAAATAGATCTAATAGTTTTTATAACTACATGCGCCCTTGGCATTATATTGATATTGAGAAAGATAGCCTTTACGATGTAAAAACAACAGAGCGAAACATGATTACGGTACTAAATAGTGCGATATATGCCTTAAAGCACCGTGAGGATTTGAGCGATAAAAAAATAAAGGAGCACTTGTTTTATATTTTCCACCTTGTAGGTGATTTGCATCAACCTTTACACACTGGGTATCCTAACGATAGAGGAGGGAATGATATTATTATTTCTGGGCCTAATTATGGCGGAAATCTGCACAGCTTCTGGGATACTGAAATGATTGAAGCCCAAAAAGTAACTTTGGATGATTGTATTAAAATGCAGGATTCTTTTTCTAGCGATGAAATAAAGAAGTTTCAGAAAATTAGCATCATGAAATGGATGTATGAATCTCGTTCCTTGCTAGACAATGTGTATAATTTTAAAAATGGTAAAGTGGATAAGGCTTACGTTGATACCAATATTGTGGTGGTAAAAAAGCAATTATTTATTGGCGGTTTACGTTTAGCAATCATTTTACAAGACATTTTCACCACTGCACCTTATAAGAAATAACAACAAGAAAGCGGTACAAAAAAGGGATTGACAACTATGGGTTATAGTTGTCAATCCCTTTTTTATTGTTGTTAATCTAATTAATGCAAAATCAAATTAACGAAAACCAAATCCAAGACCAACGGAAGCTGCAGAATATTCTTGGAAAGTATATTGAGCGTTAAAGGTCACAATACCTAAGAACTTCAATCTAAAACCAACAGTTGCGTTGGGCATAAAACTCTTGTAGTCAAGTTTAATTGGGTCAACTAAAGGAACAACATCATAGCGGATACTGTTTATTGCTGTTGGGTCATATTTTGGGTCTCCCAATGTGGGGAAGTTCCCTTTGAAGTTAAATCGAAAATTGTTCTGTGTGAATCCTAGACCCAAATAAGGAGTGAAGAATACAAAATTCTTAGACACAATTACGTTAGCCATGTACGAATCAGATTTTAATTCAAAACCTTGATTATCGTAATTGTCCGCTGGACTTATATATAAACTTGCAGCACCTGAGTTAATCAAGGCATTTGGATCGACCCTGTCCTCTTTATCAAAGGTATTACTTAGATTAAATCTTGTATAGCCCACCATTACCGATAAGCTGATTGGTAATTTTTTGATAACTGGAAACCATTGTTTGATGTCGTGTTTAACTCCAATACCCCACAGTCCACCAGAAACTCCACCAATTGTGGTTTGGGGTAAGTAACGCACACTTAAATCAAATCCTTTTGGTAAGCCTATTGTTCCTTGTAAGCAAATAGAGGGCAAAATTTTGCTAACTCCTTGCGGAGTTGCGAAATTTGCTAATACTTTACCCCCAGTTGGTATTCCATTTACAGTGTCATTTGGAGATTTTAATTGAAGATCTACCCCATCACCAGAACCCGAAAAAGAGGGTGCAGAAGTTGCTCCATTTTTAGGAGTGAGGTATTTTAAACCCGACAAACTGAATGATCTGTCTTTGTTTGGGACAATCAGTATACCCGAACCAAGCGTAACATCAAATCCTAAAGTGCTGTGGTTGGCAGCGGTGTTGTACCAACTCCCCCCCATGCCTGCAGCAAATCCTAGTCCTACTGGTTTTATGTATCCAGTTGCTACTTTTTCAAGATCATCTGCTCCGGATAAAAACAATTTTGTAAGATCATTTTGTGCGTTTGCTCGATGCAAACTAATTAATGAGGTACTCAAAACCAGAAATGATACGATGCTTTTTTTCATGCAATTTTAATGTTTAGTGATAAAATGTAAACAAATGATTAGTGTGAAAAATCAATTTTGTTGTAAGTAGGATGCCAAAAATACCCGTATCCGTTGTACAGCTACTATTTTTTATTGAATACACAATAGTAATTGTCTTTTTGAATTATATATGTATGAGTGTGTTCATAAAATTCACCATTTCTTTTTGTCTCAAATTCGCTAGTACTTTCACTTGAGATCACCGATTTTCTGTTACAATCTTTAGATTTTATTGCTAGTGCCTTTCATACTGCTATCTTTCGGGCTTGTTTATTGAACCAACAGAGAGAATTATGGAACGTTTTCAAGGATTAATTGGGGTTGCGCTCATTTTAGCAATAGCATTTGCTTGTTCAAACAATCGGGGAAAAATCAACTATCGATTGGTGTTTAGCGGTATTGCTTTGCAAATTGTAATTGCAGTATTGGTGTTGAAAGTGCCCACAATTACCAATTTTTTTAAGTGGGTTGGGCGAGTTATTGGTCATATTGAGGCCTTTGCCAAAGAAGGTGCGGGATTCGTTTACGGCGGTATTATGGTGCAAGGAAACAACGGTTTACCTACCACCTACCGCTCACCCGAAACGTTCATTTTTGCATTTAGTGTAACTGCTACCATTATATTGGTATGTGCTTTGGTAGCTATATTTTATCATTTTGGAATCATGCAACGCATTGTTTCCATCATTGCAAAATCGATGAACTTTATCATGCGGGTCAGTGGCGCAGAGGCATTAAGCAATGTTGCAAGTGCTTTTGTGGGTCAAGTGGAGGCTCAAGTAATGATTCGACCCTACCTTAAGGGAATGACAATGAGTGAATTATTGGCAAGTATGACAGGCAGCTTAGCCTGTATTGCAGGGGGCATCTTAATTGTTTATGTAAACTTTGGTGCTAAAGCTGAGTATCTGCTAACGGCAAGTTTAATGGCAGCTCCAGGAGCCTTGGTAATTTCTAAAATTGTGTGGCCCGAAACGGAGGCTAGTGAAACGATGGGCAACGTAAAACTAGAAGTAAAAACCCCCTACCGAAACGTAATAGATGCCATTACGCATGGAGCTGGTGATGGATTTAAGATTGCCATGAATGTGGTAGCCATGTTGATAGCTTTTATTGCCTTGATTTCCATGGTTAATTTCTTATTAGGTAAAATTGGTTTTTGGCTGCATTTAGATGTAAAGCTTTCCCTTGACTATATTTTCGGAAAATTATTTTATCCAATGGCTTGGGCTATGGGAGTACCAGCGGCAGATGTAAACAATGTTGCAGCACTATTAGGTCAAAAAATTACTATTAACGAGTTTGTTGCATTTTCTAACCTCACCGCTAAAGACCCAATTACCCACGAATTAATGATGAAACTAAGCGAGAAAGCCACCTTAATTGCCAGTTTTGCTATTTGCGGATTTGCTAATTTTAGTAGTGTAGGAATGCAGATTGGCGGCATCGGAGAGATTGCACCAGAACGAAGAGGTGATTTAGCTAAACTAGGAATGCGTGCATTATTATGCGGCACTTTGGCTTCTTATCTTTCTGCTACGATTGCTGGGATATTGATTGGGTAACTCAAAAGGGTGTAAACATATTTTTTCAAAAAAGGGCTGTTCAATTCATTGATTTGGGCAGCATTTTTTGTGATTATTCATGCTTTTGTTTGTAGTAATTTGGGTTAAATATTGCATTATAGAAGTCATATCGGCTTGTTATTTTAATAAAGCTTGAAATGGAGGTTCAAAGGGGGAAATTGGTCAGCATTTCTCCCTATATTCACACCTCCAAAATAACGATGCATATGAAATTGAAATCTCCCCTCATTCCCCTTATTGGCTGGGTGCTTATAAGTGGCTTTTTTCCCTTCAAAGGCTTTGCTCAAAATATTTATAGTGGCGAACGAGTTCAAATCGTTGGTGCTTTCCAGGGTTATACCACCACTCCTTATGGCACTGATTACCGCACCACTACCTATCGTCGAGTTTCGATTGACTCTACCAATCCTACTGACGGAAGGGGACAATGGGTTACTACTATTAATGTGCAAAACACAGGTGGTGATGTAACGCCGACCAATATGTTAGGTGGCGGTGGCAATGGATTCTTGTTTATTTCCGGCCCTTTGTCATCTCCTTATACTAATAAATGGGCGTTTAATGGCAAAGGACAAGCTGCCAATAATGCAGTAAATAATGTTACCTATAATGGGTCAACCGATATGGGACTTTACATGATGAACCAAGGGTATTACACCTTTACTTTTAACGATGCTGGCTACACTTCCACCAATGCCAAATTCTTTGTATCATTTACTGCAGCCCCGCCAGTTACCGTGATGCGCATGAACGATACTTATGTGGGAGCCGATTCTATGATGGGTACAATTGATACTGCCATCGCGGTGCAGATAATGACCGATAGACCCTTGTCAATAGGTGAGCAGGTGTTTGTTCGCTATATCAAAAGTGCTTCACTTGATTTTGGTTCTGGAACTCCCTCCACGGTGGTACAAGCAACAGGATCGGGTACGAGTTTTACGGCTACCGTTCCTTTTGGGGTAAAATATTATGTATTTACCAGTACCAGAACATTGGCAGCCCTAACTACAGAAACCGAATCGAATAAGTCGCTAAGTGTGCTTAATTTCGACGATAATAATGGTAAAAATTATGTAGCACCAGTGCAATTACCGATTGCCATTACCAGCTTTACTGGAAAGTTGTCTCTCAGAGGAATAACCTTATCTTGGAAAACAGCAACAGAATTAAATGCAGACCATTTCGACGTATTGAAATTAAAATCGGGTGTGTGGACTAAAATAGCTTCGATTGCCGCAAAAAACCTAGCAAATGGTAGTAGTTATACTTACTTAGACGAAGTGTATGGAGATAACAATACCTACCGTTTAAAAATGGTGGACAAAGATGGTTCTTATACTTATGGTAAAACGCTAAGCATTATCCCACCCACTATAAAGGAAAACATCAGCATCTATCCAACTGTAATTCATGAAGGGGTTATTAATATCCGTTTGAAGCAATCTGTATCGGGAAGTATTCAGGTAACAATAGCCTCAATTGATGGCAAAATGATGCAAAGCAAATTGGTGAAAGTGGTAGAAGGTCTTTCTGTATTGCCTTATGCAGTAAGTAATTTACCTAATGGAACTTACCTAATTAAAGTGGAAACGGCTACTGATAAAAAGGTGGAGAAATTTTTTGTTGAATAGGCTTGTTTAAATAGATTCTTTAGTTCAAAGAGGCACATCTCGTTTTGGGTTGTGCCTCTTTCTTTTTTTATGCAGAAGTAGCTATCCATATTTTTAAAAACCCGCCGTACCATCATCCCCTCTACCATCTGCTACTGCGTGTAGCTTCCCCGCCTTTTGTTGAATCAATTCCACCCGGCCAATTTGGTATTTGTTGTTTAAATGATAGCCCATTTTAATCAAGCCATCCATGGTTGTTTTTGGAAAATTTTGTTCATAATCGACTTGGTCAGGCAACCATTGGTGGTGAAATTTTGGTTGATTCACCGCATCTTCTGGGCTCATTTGATAAACCAATAGGTTAACCAATGATTGAAAAACGGAGGTAGGGATGGTTGTGCCACCAGGTGTACCCACCACAATATAGGGTTGTTTATTTTTAAGTACCAAGGTGGGCGACATGGAGCTAAGCATTCTTTTTTTAGGCGCAATGGCATTAGCAGCACCACCTACAGCGCCATACATATTGGGTACATTCGGTTTGACGCTAAAATCATCCATCTCGTTATTAAGCAGAAAACCAGCATCTCCCACTACGGTTTGACTCCCGTAACTACCATTTAATGTAGTAGTAATGCTCACCATGTTACCTGCCGCATCCAGCACACTTAGGTGCGTAGTCTCGTTACTTTCTTTCACTATTCCCGCTTGAATTGATGAGCTGGGGGTGGCACGGGTGCTGTCATAATCTTTCATTCGCTCTGCTAAATAAGCCTTGCTGGTGAGTGTTTGTTGAGGTACTTTCCAAAAGTCAGGATCTCCCATGTGTGCGGCTCGGTCTGCAAAAGCCCTGCGTTCTACCTCCACCATCAGTTGCACGGACGGGGTACTTAGAAATGGATGTCTACCCAGATTTTTTTCGGCAATCATTTGCATCATTTGTTGAATCAAAATGCCTCCGCTACTCGGTGGAGGCATACCAATAATAGTATAACCCTGAAAATCAAACGAAATGGGGTTTCTAAATTTCGCTTGGTACTGCTTTAAATCTTCCAAACTTATCAAGCCCTTTCCGCGCTGCATTTCAGCAACTATTAAGGCTGCTGTTTCTCCCTCATAAAACCCCTTTTGACCCTTATCTCTTATACGAGTGAGGGTATTGGCTAATGCGGTGTTTACCAGCGTATCACCTCCTTTCCAAAGTGTCGATTTTACATAGGCACTTGGTCTAGTGCTGTTAGCCACTAACATAGCTCGAACCCCATTCAATGCCCTCGATTCCCTTTCTGTGATGACGTATCCATTTGCTGCTAAGTCAATAGCTGGTTGTATTAATTGCTTCAATGGAAAACGGGCAAAGCGTAATATTTGGCAGATTCCCGCCACTGTTCCAGGTACGCCTGCTGCCAAATGACCATTTTGCGATAAAGTAGTTTGTGCATTACCTGCACTATCTAAGTACATGTTTTGCGATGCTTTTAATGGAGCCGTTTCTCTAAAATCTAAGGCAATGGTTTTTCCAGTTTTGGTTCTAGCCACCATAAATCCCCCACCACCGATGTTGCCAGCATTGGGATATACTACCGCCAATGCCAATTGGGTTGCAATAGCACCATCAAAGGCATTGCCGCCTGCCTCCATTATGGCAGCACCCACCATGCTTGCCAAAGGATGTGCAGAAGCAACCGCAGCATGGGTGTAAACCCCCTTTTTTTGTACTGAATAATGATAGGGATCCACTTTGCATCCAGCGCAAACCAGTTTTTGGTTTAATTGAGCAATTGTGCAATGGCTGATTAAGAGTAAAGCAACTGCATATTTAATTCTGAGCATATACATCTGTTAGTTGGTAACAATATTAGGCACTAAGCGCTAAGTTCTTGGTCATTTGTCTGAACTATGATTGTTTTGATTGTTGGATTTTTAGGATAAATAATGCTGTGCTTGGTTATCTATTGATGGACAATCAGGTTTTAATGCTTTGTTTATGTTGCATGATTCATTTGCCGAAGGCGGAAATAGGGTATTGATGTAAAGTTTTGGCTCAAGCTTGTTTAGGGGATAAGAAAGATTGTGAGTTAAACATTAATATCAAAGGATTATACGAGCGATTATTGTAATAATATACCTGTTGGATTAATAAATTGTTTAGTATTCAGTCATTTTAAAATGATTTTTATGCCAATTTGTCAAATTTTGATACTGTTCTGATGTTGTTTTGACAGGATTTATTCACATTATGCTTCTATATGACTTCGGAAAATAGCTGCCGCACGTCGGAAAATGATAGCCGCACGTCGGAAAATGCTAGCCTTATGTCGGAAGCTGTTAGCCGTAGGCCGGAAAATGCTAGCCGTACGTCAGAAAATATTAGCCGCAGGTCGGAAAACATTAGCCGCAGGTCGGAAAGTGATTGGCGTAGGTCGGAATGTGTTAGCCGTAGGCTGGAAATAATTCGCCGCTGGTTGGAAATAATTTGCCGTATAGTAAATACAAGCTAAATCATAGCATCATTAAATCTTTTCTTGGTTGGAAAAGGCTAATTTCATCAAGATATGGGTTAATGCCAATTCAGAAAGGATGAGTCATAATAACATGAATGGAAAGTTGGGGCAGAATTGCACTGAGTTGCACAGAGAAGGCACTGAGAACCACTGAGCTGGTATATTTTAAATAATTGCTTTGCAAGAAATATCGGTTTCTAAATACTCGGTGGTCAATTCCCCTCTCGAGGGGTGGCGGAACGCCGGGGTGGTATTTCAACACAAGTCATTTAACTAAGAAACAATGACTCACAATCTCTAACGCTGTCTTAAAAAAATCCACCAACGAGCTTTTTATTGAGCACAATTTCTTCAAGAGGAACATTATCCCAGTATGGCTTATTTCTTAGTGCGGAATTTTTTTACCTTGGAATTTATAGCACCACCAGTTTTTACAAAGCATGGGTAGGCAACAACATTTACAACCATATTACACATCTATTGACACAAGCGGAACAGTGTCTAAGGCATTGTTAAAGAAACTATAAGCGCGTAAACCAATACTTGCAACAAAAGGCATTATCCATCCAAAGAAAGAAATTGAATTTCGTTGCCGATTGCTTTATAAACCTAAACCCGCTGTTGACTTTGCCCTTAAATAGTGCGTCTTACAGCTACAAAAAAGATTTTGCCGTATGAATTGGAATGCACTGAAGCTAAATGATGCCAGTAATTGGATGGTAAAAAAATTGCTTTTTGGATTGGTTCTATTGTGTTTTATTACTGCTGCCCACGGCCAAAGCACCTATTGGTGGGTAGGAGGCACTAGTGGTAATTATAACGCTTCAACTAGTTGGAGTACTACCAAGGGCGCAACCACCAATTCGGGGAACAGAACAACGCCGAATGCTGCCGATGTATTGATTATTGATGGTACTAACTTAGGAAGTGCTACTTCAAGTGCTGCTGTTACCATTAACAATCTCACCAATAACGAAACCATTGCGAGTCTCATTATTACTAGAACCTCCTCCTTCGCAGCAACATTTGGTGCTGCTTCGGCAACATTGAACATAGCGAACGATCTGGTCCTCACCGCAGGATGCACCATCGCCGATGGAGGTAATACGTTTGTGGTGGGTGGTTCTTTCATTGCAAATAATAGTTCCTCTGCCACTTGCCATAGTGGTTCAGGAAATATCAGATTAGCTGGTTCCTCTACAGCATCTTCTTTGGGCTTTTTCACTAGTTCCATCACTGGTACAGCTACTACTGCTTACACTGGTTCTACCATTACTGTGGGTACTGTTTGGACTTCTAATGCAACCTATGCAGTTGGTCAACAAGTAGCAAATGGAGGATACCTTTATACAGTTACTGCTCAGTCAGGCAATTCTGGAACAACTGCCCCCAATTTTGTGGGAGGTAGCCAAACAATTGGAAACATAACCTATCGCTTTGCTGGTATTGCCGCAACTATTGGCGTAACGGTTAGTACCACGAGTCCTTTTCCAATTACGGGTATTGCAATTACATCAGGAGGTTGTGGATATACTTCCACGCCCGCAATTACGCTCAACCTAACAGGTGCTGGGCAAACCATTAGCGTTACAGGCGCAACACTTGCCAATGCAATCAGTTTGAATGCTTCTGGAGTTTCGCAAATAGCCAATGTAGAAATAGCCAATGGGAAAAATATTCTTATATCTGGCGGAGGGGTTTTGCAAATAAATGGATTGCTCAATCTAAATACTTCAGGAAATCTTGCACTCAATGGGAAAACGGTTCAGTTCAATGCTTCTGGAACTACATCTGGTACCACAGGTTCTATTTCCAACGGAGGTGGAACCCTTTCAGCGGGCAATGGTCCAAGTTCCACCACCACAGGTGGCTATGTTAGCTTTTTAGGGTCAGGAAATACGGCAACACAAACCGTCAACTTCAACACTACTACTGCCAATGCAAGTTCGATCAATAATTTCATGGTCAATAGGGCAGGGGCACTGATTAAAATTGGTACTTGCAATGCCAATAAATTATCCATGCTTTCAGGAACACTCACCATCAACAATGGTACGTTTGATGATGGGGGAAATACCATCTTTATTACGGGTGGAACTATTGTTTCAAACACATCAGGAGCAAACAATACGGTTTATCAATCATCTGGTGGTAAAATACAGGCCAGTCGTTCAGGCACGAACGTTCCACTAACCGCGGTAACTACAGGTGGTACGCTTAAAATAGCCAACATAGAAATCCTTTCTGCAAATACTTCTTCTTACATAGTAGGAGCAGGGACAACGCTCACTGGTTCATTAACTTTCACAGGTGGTGGAACCATCAATGGTACCAACCTTACTGTTGGAGACGGCACCAATGATGTAGCCCTCAACGTAGCAGCAGGCAGTTTCACCACAGCACCAAGCAATTGGGCAAGCAATATCAACCTTAGTTATAAAGGCACATCAACCGCCTACACTTCCAACGGCAACGAAATACCTTCGGCAGCAACAGGTAAACTCAAAACTGTGGTTATTAACAACACAGGCGGTGTTACCCTAAGTGCAAGCATGACCATTACATCAGGTGCTACACTTTCTTTAGTAGCAGGTACATTAAATAACGGCAGCTTTTTGACTTTGCAAAATGGAAGCACCTTGATTCGCACAGGCGGAACACTTGGTGCGGTACCTACTTATGGTTCATCAGCTACCGATAGGGTGAATGTATCCATAGCAGCCACCTGCGCCCAAGGCAATGAAGTAAAAGGAACAACCGGAAAAGTGGGTACGCTCACCATCAATGGCGGTACATATACTCTTGCTTCTGCTATCAGTGTGGATTCATTAATTGTAACAAATTCTACAGATGTACTCAACTGTGCCAGTTTTGCAGTAGCAGGTAATACATCCAACACCATCGGCAATGCTGGAAATGGTCAAGTACAAACCCAAAGCCTTTCCAACCCATCGCTTCCATTAACCAGCAATGGTTGGGCAAATACAGTTAGTTACAATGCAACCACGGGAACACAATATGTAGCAGGAGGTTTATACAGCACGCTCAACCTCGGCGCAACAGGTGCAACAACAGTACTCAATGCGCTTGGCAATATCAGTGTATCTGGAACACTCACCACAGTAGCGGCTACTACAGTTTTTGATTTAGGAACAAATACATTCAGCTCTGTTGGAACACTTGCCAATGCAGGTACAATCCGAACTGCAAGTACTGCATCCACACCACTTCCTTCGCCTTCGCTTTGGAATGGTACGATTGTTTTTAACGGGACTGCACTACAAAGTCTGCCCGCAGGAACTTATCCTTCCTTTACCATTGCCAACAATATAGGCTTACAACTTCAAGGTGCAACTACCCTTACCGGTCAATTAACTTTTACCAATAGTGGTGTACTTACAGTGGGCGCAAATACACTCACCCTTCAAGGAACATTAGTAACCAATGGCACTACTGGCAACATCGATGCAAATGATAACAACGCAACGGTAATTTATAATGGTACTGCTGCGCAATCAATCGCCGCCAATACATTCACCAATAGCAATACGGTTAGCAACCTAACCATCAACAATGCCAATAGCATTTCCTTAGCAGGCAATTTGAACGTAAGCAAAACACTTTCTTTAGTGAGTGGAATAGTTACTACATCCACCAATAGCCTAACTGTTACCAACACGGCTACCAATGCCATTAGTGGAGGAAGCAATTCTGCTTACATCAATGGTGCATTAACTAGGGTGTTGGCTTCAAACAATACTGCTAATATCAATTATGCTTATCCTGTAGGTAGTGCTAGTTCAGGTACGGCTACTTTATTGCCTTTTACCTTGGTAAATCCAGTAACAGGTGCTGGTACTGTTTCAGCAACTGTAACGGCTTTTGGTTCTGGTAATTCCACAACCGTTGATGCCTCACTTACGGGGGTAAGCAATGAATATTGGAACTTCGCTAGTTCAGGCAATCTTACAAGTGCAAGCTTTTCATTGACCAGTGCATCAGCCATCAAAAGAAGTTTGGTTGCATCAAAAACCACGGGCAGCTATGCTAGTATCGGTGGGCTTGCATCTTCAGGTACAGTAACCGCGGTGGCAGGTTCTGTTGCTAGTCAAACTTTGGCAGTAGGTACACCATTGCCATTGGCCATTACTTCCATTGTTCCTAGCAATCCTGTTATTGCAGGTCAAGCAAACGGCACAGGTTATTATGGACAAACCCTTACCATCAGTGGTACTGGTTATTCTGCCAACACTACCGTAACCGTGAATGGCGCAACTGCTACTGTGGTTACCCAAACGCCTTTGCAACTAACAGTAGTGTTACCAACCGCAGCTACTGCAACAGGTAATGTAGTAGTTACAGACTCTGTAACTGCTTCGTCTGCTTTTTCTGCTTTGGGATATATCACCACAAGTGCAGGGGAATGGAGCAATCCTTCTATTTGGGTAGGTGGTGCTGTTCCACCAGCCAATGCGAACGTATTTATTGCTAATGCAGTAACCATTACCAATACCAATTATAGTGCTACCGTAGGTGCGCTCACTATACTAAGTACAGGTAGTTTAACCTTTGGCAACACCAATACCGTAAGTGCAACATCGGTAACCAACAATGGCACCATCAATATGTCCGCAGGTGGTAATTTAACCCTCACAGGCACTACCCCAGTGTTCAGCAACAATGGCACATTTACTTATGGCATAGGTACTTTGGGCTTAAATGGTAGCACGTCTAACACTATCAATGGTCAAACTGTGTTGTATAATGTATCAGTAGGAGGCAATGCCAATCTAAGCGGCATTACCATCAATGGTACTTTGGTAACTACTGGCAGCGGCACGGTTACAGGCAATCCAATCCCGGGCACTGCTTTGGCATCTTATCCTGCTGGTCAAATGGTTACCATCTATGCCGCACCAAACGGTAGCGCAACGGGTGGAGGTACTTGTTTCTTGTTGCCTGCATCATTGGATAGAGCAAAAGCTATTGTAAAAGCTTATCCTAGTAACCCATGCACCGTGTTGCTAGAAGACGGTACTTATAACCAATTAACCTTAGACTCCTCTGACACAAGAACGGCAACAACCAATGTGGTTTATAAGGCTATCAACAAAGGCAATGCCATCTTCCAACCTCTAAAAACCATCAATAAAGCAGATTTCCAAAACATACCAGATAGCATCAAGGATCGAATTGTGGACAATACCGCCAAGGGTAAAGTGAAGCAATTGAACTTAACTACCTATAATTTCAATGCAGCTAGCATAGCTCCATGGGCGAATGTATTTGCAGATAACAATCTCATTACCCCACAGTTTTATAGCAGTGGTACTGTTCTAAAATTATCTCGCTATCCGAACGATACCGTCATGCGCATGAATGGGGTAATTGTAAATGGTAACAACCGTCCTGATACGGGTGGTGTATTTCGTTACACTGATGCAAGAGCTAGCCGTTGGGTAAAAGCACTTAATGACGAGGGTGTATGGTTGGCTGGTAACTGGCGTGTACCTTGGGTCTTGCAATACGTCAAAACAAAATCTTTCGATACCATTAATAAAATTGCTACCCATAATAATGGGGTTTCTGGAGGTATAGGAGAAAAATTCCATCGCCCAGTAGGGGATAGTGCAGAGCCTTATTTTGTTTCCAACCTGTTTGAGGAAATTGACTTTGAAGGGGAGTGGAGCATCAATTTCAACACCAAAATGCTGTACATGTGGGTGCCAGATACGGGTACTTTGCAATACAGTGATGTGCTTACAGATGCAGCCATTAAAGCTTCTAAGGTTAGCTATACCCGCTTTCAAGATGTGAAAATATTGGGTGGTGCAGGCAATGGTGTTCAGTTGAACAGTTGCCAAAACGTAGGCGTAGCGGGTGTGGAAATCACCAATACTTATGGGGATGCATTGTGGGTGAATACTTCTTCCAATTGCAACATCTCTAGTAACGATATTCATGATGTTGGTTCGGCAGGTATTGTATTGACTGATGCCAATTTCAACAACAACCAGTCCAGCCAAATCGCTGCGAACAATACCATTATCAACAACCATGTGTATAGTTATGCGCAACAAGCGCCTACCTATCATGCAGGTATCGATGTTTCTAAAACTGTTGGTAATCGTGTGGCCAACAATAAGGTACACGATAGCCCACATGCTGGTATATTATATGGCGGTGGCAACAACAATGTTTTTGAAAACAACGAAGTGTATGATGTAGTAAAAGTCTATTTCGATTTGGGTGCCTTTTACGGTGCGGGTACTTGGAAAGACAGGGGTAATCAGTTTCTCCACAACTACATCCATGATTTGCCCACAGGCAATGGATTGTATTTGGATGATTTCACTTCTGGTGATACCTGTTCTAACAACATCATCGCTAATGTGAGTTATGGAATGTACAACCATGATGGATTTTCTAATAGATTTTCCAACAACGTTGTTGTCAATACTGCTAGGCCCTACGTTTGTACCATTGAAGTGGATACCACTGCTTCTTACAAAAAGAAATTTGATAGTTTAAAAGCGCTGTATAATCGTAGTGCTGCATTTAGAAATGCTTATCCCGATTTGCAAGATGTTTGTAGCGGAACAAAAGCTGATACTGCCTATACATCCCGTTACTGGACCAGCGCTAAAAACAATGCTTTTTATACGTTTAATGGATTGTTTAAAGGGCAAACCTTCACTTATGTAACAGAAAATAGCCTCTTCAATACTGATGGCAGTACAAATAGCACTTATGCCCGCAATAGTGATCCATTCAAAAGATGGGGAACGGTGTTTGAAGATAATTTCAAACGCACGAACCAATTGACCAACCCCATATCGCCATTCAACATGGATAGCCTTCGCCAGCCCGGTTTGCTCACCGCTGCGGGTGCTACCAATTGGCATATCAACCGTTTGGGCTTGTTTGCGGATTCTTTCCGTACCGATATTAGTACTACAGGTGTTGCGGGTATTGCTCCAAAACAAACATTGGTGGCTTTCAGCAAAACCAACCACATTTTCCCAGACACGACCATACTCACGCTTACCGTTACCAACCCTAACATTGATAATTGTATTTCGTCAGTGCAATTCTTAGACAATGGCACTCCTATCCCTGGGCTTACCATTACCAAGACAAATGTGTCTTATGATACAGTTGTTTATACCGCCACTTGGTCTGGTACTGCGCTAGGTGCACATGCGCTCAGTAGTAAAATCATTGACTCCCCTTATTGGAGCTATCAATCAGCGACCATTAATTTCACGACCGATTCAGCCATTCTTTGGACTGGTAATATCGACACCCGTTGGGATCTAGCAGGTAACTGGTCGCCAAGTCGCGTACCTACTGCTACAGATGTGGCATTAATTCCAGGCAGTGCCGTAAGAATGCCAACTGTAAGCGGTATCAAACAAACCGTTAATCGTGTCAACGTAAAAGCAGGTGCTACCATAACCATTGCAGATACATTAGCCGTACTCAGCGATATTCAATCTGAGGGTACTATTAATGGTAATGGTCAATTGCAGGTAATGAGTACCACAGATTTCCCGCTTACTGCTGGAAAAACTTGGACAGTTACCGTGCGCTACAATGCAACTGCTTCGCAAAAAGTAGTGACGGGTAATTATGCGCACTTAGACATCAGTGGTGGTAATCGGGTATTATCCGACACAGGCGTAATAGCAGTGGCAGGTAATTATACCGTAACAACGGGTACATTGGTTACCAATGGCTCTACCCTCCATTTCAATGGCAGTACCACCCAAACCATTAGTGGTGCCACCACATTTGCCAATTTGCAAGTAACCAAATCAGGAATAGTCAATGCCTTAGTGTTAGGCGGCAATACAACTGTAACAGGCGTGCTTACCTTAAACAGTGGACGTATCCACAATGCGGCCAACTACAATTTCACCCTAAACAACAGTAACCCTACTGCATTAATCGGTGGAAGTGCTACCGCATTTATCGATGGACCATTCAGCAGAAATACTACCGTAGGCAACACCTATAGTTTCCCAGTTGGCGATTATACCTCATCCGCTTTTTATTTGCCTGATACCCTTACAGGTTTAACAGCAAATGGCGTAATCACCATTACAGCCGTAAAAGCAAATGCCAATGGCAGTTTTAATGCCTCCTTGTTTAGCATTAGCAATGCAGAATACTGGATGGTTCAATCATCCGTTGCCAATACACTTGCTTTGGCGATAGCACCCTCTAGTTTAGGAACGAATAACATGGTTGGTCAATCTGCTACCGCAAATGGAGTGTATAATTCTATCGGAGGCATCTTATCTAGCACCAGCATAACGGCGAGCAATATTTCCGTAGCGGCTAACCAACCAACGTATCTATTAGCTGCTTATTACCCAGACCCTACCATTAGCAATGTAGTGTCTTGCATTCCAGGCATTACGGCCAATAGTTTCTACGCAATGGATACGCTCACCATTAACGGTACCTACATCAAGGGCAATTATCCCATCACCGTAGGAGGAAAGCCAGTAACCATCATAGATAGCAGCAATCTCCCCAACCAAATAAAAGTGTTGGTAAATGCAACGCCTTTAAACGGAACGGTCCAAATCAACAACACGGTTTTTGCTGCCAATTATTTGCCTGGCTATGTTACCCGCTACAATGGTTCTTGGAACACTGCCGCTACTTGGTTGGGAGCTGCAACGCCAACGGGTTCATCCATCACAGCCACCATTAACAATGTGGTGACCATGACCAGTTCTATCAATGGTATTCAAAACCTTACCATCAATGCAGGGGCTAGTTATACCACTTCCAACGTAGGAACCACTTACAACAGTGGGGCTACGCTAATAAATAATGGTACTTATAGCACAGCCAATAGTAATACCTACACCAACTTAACCTTCGTCAACAATGGTAGAGCTACCCTCGGTGGTCAAACCTATACCAACGTAAACCTCACCAACAATGCTGGTGATAGCATCATCATTAGTTCATCTTCGGTTACCATGAGTGGTACCATTACCAACAATGGCTATTTCAAACACACCAGCACAGCCATGTATGTAAACGGTAGTTTGACCCTTAACGGTTCTAAAATGGATACCATCAATTCACTTACCCTCAATGCAGGTACTTCTGGCACCATCACCTTCACTACTGCCCCTTATCTATCTGGTAATTTCGCTTTCAATGCCCCTTATACTGTAACTGGAAATAATCCAGTGTATGCCAGCACAGGTAATGTATATTACAACACAGGAGCAACCCAACCCATTGGTGCAGAATGGAAACCCAATGTTACCTCAGGTGCAGGTGTTCCAGCCACCGTTTTAATCGGCAATGGCAATGCAGGTTCAAGTATCAGTTTAATGGCGGGTAATACGTATAAATGTAATGCCTCATTAACGGTAAGTAATGGTTGCACCCTCGCTGTTCCATCTACCGTAACCCTTCAATCTACTGGATTAAAAGTAGTAGGTACGCTCAATATTGCCAATGGTGGTTTGGTGCAATCTGCTTCTACTGCCACCATCAACAGCACAGGCGTGGTGAATGTTGGTTCGTCCGTACTAGGCAGCGTAGCCACCACATCCAATGGCGGCTTGCTCATCACCAGTGGTGCTTGTAACGACACAGGTACGGTCAACAACTATGGATACATCAGAATGTCCGCAAGTAATTTCTCCTTGTTTAGTACAGGTACATTGGGCATGAACAGCAATGCGGTATTAGAATTGGCCAACAATTCACCCGCCGTTCCATCCGCCACTTGGAATGCCAATGCCAACCTATACCTAACAGGTTTAACCAATGGCACACCCACCAACATCGCCCAATCTTTTGGTCATGTATTGTGGAATTGCACCAGCCAAACAGGAACTCCAAACATCGTTGGTTTCAACAACCTTGCAGGTACATTCACCATCCTCAATACAGGTACAGGAATAGTTAGGTTAAACAATACCAGCAACACTTTCGGCGGCTTACAAGTAGGCGGTTCTGCTACCGTAAATGGAGCAACCGTAAATACCACAGCAGCTAGCCTAAACCTTGCCTACACCACTGCTTCCACCACCCAAGTAAATGGCAACATCACCCTTGGCACAGCAGGAACATTGGCAGCCAGTATGGCCAATACCAATCTTGGACTCACAGGCAATTGGAGCAATGCAGGTACTTTCACCACCACCAATACCACTGTCATTTTCAATGGTAGTGCTGCGCAAACCATCAGCAGAACTGGTGGCGAAACCTTCCTCAACCTCACCATGAATGGTGCAGGTGGTGCAACGCTTAATAACCCAGCCACCATCACAGGTGCGCTCACCCTCACCAATGGTAAGCTCAGCCTCGGCAGCAACAACCTCACCTTAAACAGTGGCATCACCGTAACGGGTGCATCGGCCAATAGCTATATCGCCACCACAGGCACCGGCAAACTGATAAGAAAAGCAGTAGCCACCACCGCCACGCTCTTCCCAATCGGTACATCCACCAGCTATACACCGCTCACCATCTCCAACAATGCCGCATCTGACATGACAGTAGGCGTTAGCCCAACTGTAAGCATCACAGCGTTCGATACCTCCAGATTGGTGAAACTTCAATGGAGCGTGCTCTCATCCATCACCACCACCAGCACGTCCATCCAGTACCAGTTCAACAGCAGCAACGGTGCGTCCAACTTCTCGCCAGCAAACGCAATGGAAAATGCTTGGAACAGTAGTACCACCAATGTCTTCACACCTTTATCCGCTGCTGGTACCGCCCCTGTATTTACCCTCACTAAATCAGGTCTAGCGCTCGTAGGCAACACTACTTACAATTCAGCCTTGGGCAATTTAAATACGTTCCAGTCAGGATTTTCCCGCATAAGCAATGCGAACCCAGATGTGTACTATACCATGGCCTACCACCCAAGGTTTAAATAATTAAAACCAAAACCAATCTCCCAAAGGCTGCCCGTTAAACGGCAGCCTTTTTTGTTTATGCCTATGTGTCACTATAGAATTCTATTCCTTCCTGTATTCATCCCCGGTAGGGGCGGTGCCTTGTGCCCGCCCAATCCCCGTTAATAATCCCCGTTAATAATCCCCGTTAATAATCCCCGTTAATAATCCCCGTTAATAATCCCCGTTAATAATCCCCGTT
>JAIXOJ010000047.1 GCA_027486835.1 Chitinophagaceae bacterium | reverse complement strand
GATATCCTCCATACGGTTTGTTGTTCTAGGGTTAGAGTTTACCGTACAAAGGTTGTGTGGCTAGTTGGGCTAGGTTTGTGAAGTTTGGTGGAATGTTAGGAATAACGAAGAAAGGATTCGATAGGTAGTACTAGATCGGTCATTTGCTGAGAATTTGAGGAGGGCTAAGCTGCAATAGCTAAAGGAGACTGATAACAACCTTGTGTACTTGTTTAGGTGTACAGGTTTTTTGCTATCCAACTTCATAAAAGCTGTAGTTGCGACATTGGCTATTGCTAGGCCGTTGTGGGTGATTGATCCGGACCAATACCTAACTGACTGAGAGTTTGACCGCCTCTATTATTATGCCCTTAACCAGCCAGTGCATTGTCACAGTACGTAAACGGCCTTGGGTAGCCAACCTAGCGTCCGAACCAAAGAATATAGGAGGTTAGGGCTTTGTTCTGATTCCCGAAACAAAGATTCGGCAATCGTGGCCTATGTTTGGTAAGTAGTGAGTTTTCTACGACTGGGATGCCACAAGAAGAAACAACTTGTTCCCCCTTGATTGAGGTATGGAACTAGGGATGGCTTAGGCATTGGCACGTGGCGGGGGCTCCTGCGGGTATTGTAGAGGAAGGGCGGCTGCCGGCCTACTGGTTGGGATCCCGAACCCAAAGGCCAACTTGCTAATTAGCCCCTAAACTTAGCAAGTGTTTGCCCCTTGTATAGGTGCGAATTGCTGTTAACCTAGGCTATCATACCCCAATACGTTGATATTGATCAGGATAGCACATTTTGCCTACATACGAACTCTAGGTTAAGCCAGTATGAACTAGAGCTGGGAGCCATTGTGACTGCTACCAAAACAAAAAACCGCAAATTTATAGCCTTGGTGGCACAATATATGTATTTGGACCTCGTCGTGAGAGGCTACATGGCACATAGTAGTAGACCTTAAGTAGCCTACCCAAAAAAATATTTCAAACTTTAACATTTGGGTACTTGCATTTGCCTAAGAAACTTGTCAAGTTTGAATTGTTACCTCTGGCAGGCTGTTTGCAGGTTTTGGCAAAGAGTGGGTATGTGGTGATATGCGGGCATTTAGCCAGTGTTTTGTGTTGGACTTAGGCTATTTTGGGGGCAGCCCTAAGGTGACTTACGAGAAAGACACAAGGCACCAGGCAAGAGTTCCTGCACAGTGCCAACAACCAGTGAAGTACTTTACCCTTATCTCTTAGTGCCCTAAACTAGCCAAGTCCCAACCAGTAAACCTGACCAGAGCGATGATACAACAGTTTCACTTCTTTGTTGACCCAGCTAAGCTCAAGCCTAATGGCATAGACAATCAGTATTTTGGGGACATCACAAACACGACGACAACATCCAAGTTTCGGATACTTACTAATCTTGAGAAAGTTGCTAACACGGCATGCCAGGTAAACGCCTTAATTGATGCTGACTTCATCCAGATCAACTATGCTAACCACTCCTATATAGTTGGTAAAGTACAGGACCTCCCAGTTGACCCAACAATAACCAGTGAAGATCATTTTTCATACTATGACTTGGCATATGTTGTATATGTTTGCCGTCTAAAGAGTCAGCATTTTACTAATAATATAAACAACAACTCAAAAATAATTACTGTCCAAGATCAAGAACATTTAGAACTGCTTCTCTCAACTTATTTTACAGACAAAACTAACTACCCTAATAAAGTAGTAAGGGTTGAGGGTGGAACTAAACTATTCACTTCACTTGCTGACGATACACATATAAGATTAGCATTATTGTGCGAACATCATGGCGCATTACCTGCAAAAATAGTATTTGATAATAATATCAACAATTCCGTTGGTAACATTGAGGTACAGAATATGGCCACAACCACGCATGACATGGATCGTCGTGTGGCGCTGATCAAGATGGAGAACGTATTAAACTTCGTACCACTATGTTCTTTTCTCTCAGACGTTGCTAGAATAAATTATTTAAATAGGTTCTATTTAAGCACATATCCAACATCAGTAAATCCAAATATAAAATATTCTTTCAGGAAATCCAAACTGAAATAATGAATAATTACTTCAGTTCAGTGAAAAATAAATTGTTTGTGTATCTATATGACCAAAACTCTAGAAGTATATTGATTACTGACTACCTATTCCCAAATAAAGTTGCCCACCTCTCCAGACCCAACCAACCAAATATATCAAGCAGCACACCAAACAGTCAATGGCCTATTGCCACCTTTGATCTGGGCAATTTGCCAGGGGTTACTTCAAGTCTTAGTTCCATACCATATAACCTCAATCTGGCAATCGGAACTAGTAGTACTTTTGATGAATGTGGCGCTTTTATTGAAAGCGGTAAAATATTAGTTTCAGGGGAAATATGTAACATCAATACTTTTCCGATTCTAAATACCACAGATATTACCAAAGTATCTGGTATTCTAGAAATTGGTACAAGTAATATCGTACAACATCCAAAATATAACATAAACCTAGCATTTTCTCTAATTGAAACAAATGGTACCTTATCTGGAACCACTTCTCTAGTGAGACTACAAATGCATAGGTCCTACAAACAAGATAGCTATAATATATTTGAACACGATTGGTCAATACTGTTACAAAAAACGGATATTCTAGAAAAGTCGGTAACAGGTAATTCCAATTGGCGACATATAAAATCTACTCTTATTGACCTAGCTACACCTTCCAATATGAAGGAAACTCTAATATTAAAGAGGCGCAAATACGTCATAGGGAGGCACGTTTATACTTTTACTAAACGTAATGATGAGCCACCTATGACTGAGTCAACTTACTTTTACATCGGTAACCTAGAGATTTATTCTGGTATTGGAAAACTTCCTCTAGATACGGATCTAGAACCTTTGAACATTGCAAACCTTGGCGCAGGGTTTCTTACAGTTGTTAAAGCATATAGAAGCCTAAAGGGGATTAACAATGCTGATACAATACTGGTTAGTACCAAGTTTGCTACATTTGATGTTGCTCCTAATCCTGTATCTGGCAGTTCCGCATTAGAAGTTAAAGGCGGAATTATTACACTAATGAAAAATTTAAGCAAAGTAGGTTTCTTGAGTTATCAAATATCTAACAAAAACTCAAATGCATCAACTGAGATTAAATACTACAATTGTACGAATGAGTCAACAACAATTATGACCAACCTTGAAAATCAACTTTATTTCAAGAATTCAGAATCTACTGTATTACCTGCTAATAACTTTAATAAAGATCTAACTGAACATCCATTCTTTAATGGGATATTACCTACACATTTCGGAAGCATTTTATCGGGTAAGGAGCTTAAGGACATTCAAGAGGTAGTTAATACAAAGTTGGCGAACTTTACAAAGTTAAACCTTTTAGGCCAACTTACTTGGTTAAATCTATATGTGGGTCAATTACAACTAAAAAGTAAATTCGAGCTTGCTGATTCTGGAAAGTACATGAAGTTAAGAAAAACCTCTAATGCCATCAAGGTCAATGGACAGAATATTGAGTATGATCTGATGTTTGCAATCCTATTGAATTATCAGCTATGTATTCCAAGTATAAGTCCAATTCAAATTGGTAGTACTTGGGATGAACTAATTTATGATGATCCATTAAACTCAATTCAATCGGATACGTTCAGTAGTGAAAGTAATTTATTCTCATTTACTTTGATCACTAATAATCTCCTTGCTCAATCTGCCGTTCACCTAAGTCTACACTCATCAATACTGGTGGCAAAGCTGGATAGATTACACTACTCAGAGCAGGATATATCGGAATATAAATTTATCCGAACAATTATTAACAACCCATATTTAGTATTTAATAATTTTAATGAAGGTTTACTTTATTTCTTGTTGCATCAGTCTGCTGCTTTTCGCAATTTTTTTGCTGAAACTATAAATAAACATTGGATAACATATCTCTGTCTGTATTCATCATATGCTGAACGAATTGTGTTGGATAAAAGTTTTCCTAAACTAGATTATTATGGCAAGATTCATCCAAATTTTGGAGAAAATTCCGTCTTGTTATACAAAGGCTCTAATAGGAAAATTAGATCATCTCAATTTGTTGATGGAAATAAGTTGAAATTATCTATTATACCTGCTGATTTTGCTGTTGGAAGTGAAGTCAAACAAGACCATGGTAAAAAGGATCCTATTACGATTGAGTTGGTTGGGTATTTATTTTCAAATGCAGCCCTATCATATACATATAATACCACCTCCAACTTAAATGAAAATTATGTAAACGCTGTTCTTTGGTTGGCAAAATCATTAGGAACGTTGTTGCATGAATTAGCTCATGCTTATGCCTACATTGGCAAAATAATCCAGGATAAAACTGGAGCGGACTTTGATCAATACAATAAATACAACAATATGTTTCAAAACAGGGCGATTTCTACTGATTTATCAAATATATCGGATAGTTTTTATAAATTCGTTGAGACTCACAAGGATCAAAACAATTATTTAATTGATTCAGACAATTCTAACCTTGACCTATTTGATGAAAAACATATAATTAAAAAATACGGTAACGTCGATAGTTGGTCATGGCTCAGCCCTGAAGAGAATAAACAAGTCAAGGGTTTATTAGGTTATGTTGATTATCCGCTTAAAGGTCTTCAATCGAAAACATTCTATCTTCAATCATTAAAGGGAAAATTAAATACTATTAGCTTATCAGATTGGAATCATAATTATTGTTTTGATAGTCTTGTAAGTACAGGTCATTTGCCTGACGTTATTGTTGATATCTTAAGTTCCTTTTTTATGTCATCATTTACATTAAATTTGGAGTATGAAGATAAGGTTAATACAGATGCGACAGCGCCCCAAGTGTCTAATATTGACCTGGATCTCAAGGTTATTGCTTATTCTATTATGCTTAATGGCTATAGAGGCACAAAAAATCATCGATCAAATTTTAATTTTACAACTAATCGCTCGTTCTTCTCTGACGAAACGCTAAGTACTGAACACACCAAATTGTCAAACGTGATCTTACTCATTTTATTTAGAATTTTTGAATCAAACTATGACGCACTCATTTCTTCGGCACCTTCAATAGCTAAGAAGGAAAGTAGTAAATTTAAAATTAAAAAAGCCATCAATATTTATTGTAATTTTAGTGAATCACGTATTGGTATGACAGATCTCCAAAGCAGTGATTACACTACAATTTATTTTTCAACTTTGGTATCCTATAAAAACTTAGGCATCTTATGATACACTGGATCTTAACAATGTTTATGATTATCGTTTCTTGTGGTGTTTTGTCCGCGCAAGAAGCAATCTATATGGATCGAATTGAGGGTCCAACTCCATACAATGCTAACAGAATTAGATGTATGGTTTCTACTAATTTTATTGATGTCAATATGCTTTTAATAGATAGCAATAGTCATTTCATCATATTTCCTTATTGTTTTATTTCATCTGAATTGATTGGTAGATCACTTCCTAGCTTGCACCATAGGTTTAATTCAATTAAACCAGATCAAATGATTAGCTTGCAAATTATCGTTATTTGTACCGATTCGATTGATTTAATTTTTCCCACATTTTGTTTTGCTAAAATTAAAAATATCTCATTGATAAGAGATACACACTTTGAGGAATGGAATTACCCATTTAATACTTATAAATTGGACCCTCTTAGCCCATCCACCCTTTTTAATGAGCAACCTATAGAATGTTCACTTTTTCCATCTCTTTACAGGAAACCAACCCATCTAAATAATTGTTATTCATGGTTTCCTATTGATCCATATATATATCCTCAGGTTGTTCGTAGGACGATTGATGGTATCTGCATTTCATCTAATGAAAGAGCACAGATAATTAATGCTGAGGAAAACATAGCTGACTTAGATTATTATGTATATATGACCAACTCTGCTTTAGTATATTCGAAATCTGGTAGTCTCTTAAAAGTAATCACAAGGTCAAAATTGTCTCATACCTTGATTAGTGATTCATCTTGTTTACTAACATCTTTCGCTGGCGACAGCGTTGATTACCCTATGTTAGATAAAAATTTACCTAAATGTTTAGTTTTGCCAAGCGGGCAGGAAATGGATTGGCCAATTATTAAATGGATCAAACCTATTAATCAATTGTTTATAAAACAGCTAACTATCAGCGAGCAATATATCTATTCATGTCAGCTTGAGCGCGTAATTATTGACAGACTGATTTCCGACAATAGGTCTAAGCCTCTTAACCAGTTTGACTTTAGTAAATTTTATTCTCCTAAGTGGGTAATTAAGCACCTTAACAAATTTAATGGCCTATCAATCCGGAAGGCCTCAAAATAGATTTACCATGCAAACCATCCTATCCCTACTCCCGCCCAATAGCAAACTAGGCATCTTGGCAGACCTGCTAAGTGCCTCTGGCCTGAATGAGCTCCTTACAAAGGCATCCTTTGCAGTGCCTGAGGTGATGTATAACCCTGAGTCAGGGCTATACTATGGCAAGATTGAGCTAGAGTTACCATTAGGTATGGGACTCAAGATTGCGGAGGGTAATGACTTTTTTTCGGATGCTCTGGAGACTACCACTGTCCCTACCACCAACCCTACGACTAACCCTAGCCCAACTAAGTTTACTGTCACTGCAGATTATGCCTTTAGCAAGATCACGGCAGAGACCATAACTGAAATCTTGGCTAACTATATGGGAGAGTCTAACCCTTTGGCGCTTTTGCGTATTCTGATGCGGTTGGCTGGTATCCCAAAGCGTGACTTGTTTATCCGGTTTGTAGATGGATTGCGGTACCAAGTAACTGTAGCGGCGTTCTGCGTTAAATTTAATGCCAAATATAGCTCATCACCACAACTAGATCCAACTCAACTTGACGAGGACGTAATGGTGGCCGCTGGCGAGTTGTATGACTTGATTTGGCCGAGTGGGGGTTCGACACCTGACTTAGACGAAGTTTTGCATGCCTGTTTCTTGGATGTTGACACGCCTTCAACATTACCAACTGATTTTGATGAACGAGAATATAGCACACGTTTAACCACTGTTTTTGGTCGTTATCTTGGGCCACATTGCGTTGAGGCAGCCAGGTTCCAGCTTCATTTTTATTACTATCTCGCAATTAAGCTTTCTTTCCAACTGGGTCTTAACCGTTCTTTTATTGAGGCTCGGGATTCCAATGATGCAGTTATAGCACAGAATGTTAGTTTTAGATTAAGTTCTACGCCAGTAGTGCTATCAAACAATGTTCCTTTTTCGTTGGCTAGTGGTGGTTTGGTACAACTAGAATTACTACCTCAGAATGCTACGAGTTTCCATATTAAACCTTTAGGTATACAAATTAAGGATCTAGGTCCCGCTTACTTAGATCTTTCACCAGATGTCAATGTCCCAGCCCTTGATACGTTGGGTTTACCACCTAGCGCAACAGGGGTTTATATAAGTAGTGCTACTTTATCCTCAGCGCCTCTTGGCATTTCGGATCCTCCTCAATCAAATGGTAATCCGTCGTTTAAATTCACCAATTTATTTTTAGGTAACGATGGGCTATCTGGTTTAATAGCTTTGGTGTCAGCTGCAGGTTCTACCACTAATAGCCTTGAGGCATTTGATTTTTCTATTGGGTCAAGCGGACTAGGCGTTAAGTTCACTAACTTTTCCGTTTTGTTCCGCGCCAATAGGCCCATTAAGTCAAGTGTAGCTGGTTTACTAAACTTGTCCTTCTTGGGTATTAATGACCCTTTGCTGCCATTTAAGTTTGACTGGTATGATGTACATAATTATTCTCTGTCAATCACTTATCTATCAAGACAAAAGATAAGTAAGACCATTTTCGGTATAAACTTCGAATTCGATTTTACATTTAAGGATCTTAACATTCGTCGTTACGAGGATAGAAGTACGAGTACCCCATCTATTATCTTGTCGCTAAGTTCCTCCGGCAGCGTCGTCATCAAATGCGACAACCCTGTCCTAGATAAATTCCTGAAGGAAACGAGGCTTGACTTTTGGGTTGAGATGGACTCTGCCGGTCATGTGGACGGTGGTATCACCCTAGGCCTTGGGGCAATCCCTACGGGCTATATGTATCGCCACGAGTTCAAGAACGATATCGTCATCAATTTTGGCAAGTCCGTCAAGTTGCTAGTGGGCCCTATGGCTTTCGAGGCAGGTTGGCCAGAAGGTACCTTTGGACCTAGCTCAGGTTCGCCAACTCCAATTAACTTTCTGTCTAACCTTAGCAATGATTTCGAGTTTAAGGTCACACCGCCTGATTACCTGGCGGTAGAATTAGATTTTGGCTCGGTTCAGGGTGGGGGTATTGTTTTCCAACGGGATAACTTCAAACGTTTTGAGGGTCTGCTGGTCCTCACGTTCCAGAAACGTATCACGATTACGGCCTTAGCGATCTATGAGGACCGTAATGGGCAGAAGAGCTTTATTGGTCTGGTCTCCGTAGAGGGTTTTACACCCATCCAGCTTGGTTTGGGTTTTGCCCTTGTAGGTATCGGTGGCTTAGTTGGGGTTAACCGCACTTTTGACGATGACTACATCAGGCGTGGCCTAGCAAACGGTGTGGTGGATCGGATCCTATTCCCGACCTCCAATATCAAGCAGTTGGCCCCAGTGCTTTCAGCTGTAGATAAGGCTTTCCCGTCATTCCCTGGGCGTTATGTGTTTGGGCTTTCGGCCAAGATCACTTGGGGAGAGAAGGTTGGCAACAGCTACGTTTTCTCAACAAAGTTGGCCCTGATCATCAGCCTGCCATCTCCAATTCAGTTGGCGCTCATTGGTACTGGTTTGGTGCTACTACCTCCAACAGATGGTGAGCCAGTAGCCGTCATTCGGTTTGCCTTCATGGGCTACTATTCGCAAGCCAAAGGCCTCATTACCTTTGATGCTAGCATCTATGATAGTAAGATCCAGAATGTTACCCTGACAGGAGAGGTCATTGCAAGGATACTACTAGGATCTAATGGGGAGCAACCAGATTTCTTGCTCAGTGCGGGAGGTTATCACCCTAACTATACCCCACCGGCAGCCTTACAAGCTCCGACCAATGTCAAACGGCTATGCCTAGTTATTGCTAACCAAGATGGCCTCCGCATAACTGCCGAAAGCTATTTTGGCATTAGCAAAAACGTCGTCATGATCGGCAACCGGGCCAGTTTATATGCTGGTTTTGGTGGGGCATCCATCAATGGAGATCTGTCTTTTGAGGCCCTGGTTCGGTTCTCGCCTTTCCAGTTCACGATTGACTTTTCGGCAAGTGTATCTGTCCGATATGGTGGTCGCTCCTTATGTTCACTTGGGATCGGTGGGCAGGTCAGTGGGCCTAATCCTTGGCATATCCAGGGTACAGTTGAGTTCGAGATATTCTGGGTCAAGTTTAGCTCACGGTTCTCTTTCACTTGGCCACGTACAGTCGATGTTGCGAAGCTCGAAGCTGGGCCAGACTATGGGGTGCAGCTCACAAAACAGCTGGCTGATACCAGAAACTATACCAATCGGGTATCGAAGACGATTACCTCCAACATCCCGACCAAGTCATTAGATTCAGGCAGCAGCTCAGCTACCAAGGTTTCCCTGGAGCCTCATAGCTATCCTTTGTTCTCGCAATCGCAGGTTCCGTTCCGTGTCCTGATCCCTCGGCAAGGCACCGAGAACGCCCAGCTTTTGTTGATCAGAAGTGTCAATATCATACCTAAGGCCACACCTTCCGCACCGATAGAAATCTTTACAACCGTCACCGATGCAGCCTATGCTGGGATGAATAATGGTGTAGTTGCTATCACTAGGGACAGTGTTGCTGACAGGGTGATCTTGCCAAAGGACAGCAGCGAACTCAGGAGTTATTTCCTGACCACCCTGGTGACCAACAGTGCCAACAACGTCCCGGCAAGCATCAAAGAGGCAGGCGATACCTACAATTCACAAGCGAGTGGTGTTGACCTAACTAACACTGCGTTTTCGGAAGTTAGTACAGGCCTACCTGAAAGCCGGACGGTCAACTACTTGTTCGAGTTTTATGGTGATGATATGGAGTTAATCTGGCCAAGGACATTGGAGCCTGAGCCACTAACCCCTAGCCCAGATATGGCACCAGGCAGCGGAGGCAATACTACCGAGGCTTTCGGCTGGGAGTACATCCAAAATTGGCTTGGGGATGCTAGCCTTCAATCCAACTCAATTGATAACTCAGTCGGTAATGCGCTGGACTTAAACCTAGCAGTTTCCCTCAAGGAAAAATCATACAAGGTGGTGTACAAACGCAACCACGAACCTTATGCACTCATTGAGACTGGTGCTACCGAAACCCGTGGGACTTTCAGCCAAATCACGAACCACCTTGAGCTGATGCGCCAAACGAACCCTGCCCTTTACAGCCAACTAACCTACATCCAAGACTAAGATGAATATCAATAGCAAAGGTAGCTTCTTCCCGTTCATCCGGAGGGGGATGTCGCAGTTCATCAGGCCGGGTGAGGAGTTCGATCTTGAGGTGAAATTATTGACTGCCAATAATGACCTGGACAAAGAGCAATACCTCTTTAAGGAGTCAGACCTAGGGACTAGTAATACCCCCACTTTTAGCATCAAGGATGCCAGTATGGTGACGGGTTTTGACCCCAAGGTGATCAAAAAAATGGTTCCGGCCCCAAAGGCCCAGAATCATAGCCCGCGGCATCTTGCCTACATAGAGTTTAACGAACCTGACTTACTCTGGCGCTATACCCCTGAATATCCTGCGGACACGACTACCAATTCTGATCATGTACCGGATAATACTGCGACAGGTTTGCCGTCATGGCTATACCTGTTGGTACTTGAGGATAGCGAATTCACCTGGAAGAAACCAGCAGATAATAAGGCACTGACCCAGATCCATATCAACAATATTACCTTCAGACGTCTATTCAGAGTAGAAGATGATAATATTAATGGTGACAATGTGGAAAGAGTCATGGTTGAATACAGCACTCAAAGTCACCTTTGGGCCGCAATCCAGAGCTATGCCACAACCACCACACAGCTGTCAAGTGACTTAGTGGACTTCCTAGACAAAGCCGAAAAGAATCCTAGTGCCTTGGTCGGGCGGCTGGTTAGCCCTCGTAAACTCAATGGGAGAACCAACTACCACGCATTTTTGATTCCGCATTATACGATTGGGATTAACGCCGGGTTAGGCGTTGCTTCAGCCGATGGACCAATTATCCTGCCGGTAAATGACGTAACAGATAAGTTTTATCAAAGGGTCTTAGAAGGCAGTAACGGATCTGCTGACTTCAGTATGGACATTCCAGTTTATCATAACTGGATGTTCCAAACCAAGGAAGAAGACAGCTTTCTGACTTACGCCAAGCTGATCCGTCCTTTAGACCCTAGCCAATCTTTGTCTGGCTTTTCCACTTCGATCGGAAACATAGGTTACGGACTAGAGGACAACCTAGCAACGTCTGAAACGGTGATGTTAGAGGGCCTCTATGGCACCCCAAGCATTGATGATGATGCGACGGTATTTGTTAGCTCGCAGTTTACAAATCTCGAGCTCATGGATGGTATCCGCAAGCTCGTCAACCTAGGCCTGACTGCACCAAGTACTAGCACTGCGGACCCTGATCCGGACCCAGCCGTGGTGCCACCAGCTTATGGTTTCCATCAGCGAGCCTTCACCTATCTTGACCCCAAGACCGACCTGACGCTCGAAAATGATGACTGGGACCCATGGCCCTATGAGCTAAACCTAGATCCACGCTACCGTGCCATTGCAGGTTTGGGGGCGCAGGTAATCCGTGAAAATCAGGATTACTTCGTTGAGCAATCGCTAGATCAGTACTATGCTTTTAACGAAGTTAACCAGGCTATCGGCAATTTGCAGAACAGCAACGGGACCAACACGATGGCCCTGCAAGGTTTGCTAACCTCAGCCAATGCTGATTATCGGGTCCAGTTCTACGGCCCTGTGGCTGACAAGGTTATGGTAGGCAGTGGCGAGCAAAGATCAACTTTGGAGCATGCAATCCATACTTCTGCCCTAGGGCAAGCCTACCTAACACCCCATTTAAGGAACTTGCTTTCGCCAAGGTCCAACTTGCTCAGGAAGTTTACGGGCAAAATCCAGAATGATCAAGAGATCGGACCGAGCATCCAGAATCTTGGTCTCACCCAGCGAAAGGAGCTAGACTACGGCACGCTCATCAATAGCTCGATCAACATGGTCACTTGGAAAAACCTCTTACTTTCGATTGAGGCATTTCCACTTGAAGGCGACCCTGAGGATGAAATTGTCAACTTACAGGAGCTTAATTTCTATTCGCCAGGGTTTACCACTGTGCCAGAGGAAATTAGCCTTACCTTTTACGAAAACTTAAAGGCTGAGGTCTTATCAAATGTGCCTGAAGCCCTCTCGGCAGATGCAACAATTCTGCTAGAATCTTGGCCAGATATTGATTTTGCAACCCTAGGCGCAGATATTAAGGCTGATCAAAATGCTGATGCCCAAACCGATCGTAGCCTAGCATTATTGGGCACCATTGAGGATGCCGCCAACCCTGGTCAACCCATTCCGATACCGCTAGAGCCAATTGAGGCAACTCCGAGCTTTAGGGTACCAATGAGCAAGTACTTAGCACGAGATTATCCAGAGTTATTGGCCCCGCAGGTCGAGCGCTTACCAGACAATTCCATTGCGTTGGTGGCGGTTAATGACAAGTTTGTAGAGGCCTATATGGTTGGTCTGAATAATGAGTTGGCTTCTGAATTTCGGTGGCGGAACCTCCCAGTTAACAGGCACGGTACTTATTTTGAGCTATTCTGGGACAAGTCGCAGGACGTTGGCAACAACCCGACGGCGGTAGACATTGACCAAATTGACCTCTGGGATCCAGCCAAAAAGTTGGGTCAAAACGTCCTTGACTCAACAGCTTCTAATTCGATAACCTTTTTGATCAAGGCCGAGCTATTCAGGAAGTATCCCGATGCAGTTGTCTTTCTCCAGAAGGCCCATGCAGTTTCAAATCCGAACCAACTACCTGTAAATGTTGGGTCAAATCCGAATGTGGTCAACAGGTCAGAGGTGCTATTTCCTACTCGCCAGACTAGGTCCAAAAACAACATCGTCAGCATTACATTCCGGATTAACCTAGAGGATGCGCTGGATAATGAAGGTTGGTTTATCTGTATGCAGGAGCGCCCAACTGAGCTCACCTTAGGGTTTGAGCAGGAAAGTTCAAGTGCCACCGATTGGGCGAACTTGCTTCCTATTTCCAACGACCCAGTGACCGGGCTTCCCACCACCGAATCCACGATCAGAATACTCACAAGCCCAACCATCGACAACAGTCCAGCTTTCGCAACAGCTGCCATGTTGGCCCCTTACCGTATCTATATCCACCTCAGTAACTTTTTGCCAAATGCCTAATTTCACCTCGCTAACGTCTTTTTATCACTACTACAAGCCTCATGTATATCAGGCTTGGACAACCTTTAATGATGTTAAGGATCGGTATGTTTATGTCCTTGATGAGGATGGATATCCTAGTATTTCAAGAGATCCCCAAACAGGTTGGGCTGGTGCAGACACAATGCAGAAGGCGATTAATGAGCCTTTGGTAAGGCTACGTGCGTACCTCAATTCTGAGCTTCGTGATGCCTTTGAGAATGAGTTACTGAATTTATCACCCGACACAATGGCCGGGGATGAAGCGGAAGTTGCGGTTTATTTCAGGGCTACCTATTGGCAGATTGTGGAAACCCTTGAGCTTTTGGGAGGAATCGTGGACTTCAATACACGTAGCGATACCCCAGGTGCTGTTTACATCACCAACTTTCTCACTTTGATTCAGGAGGAAATGGCCAACTGGCCAGATTATCTAGCGGACATCACAGCAACCTTTGCTGAACTGCCTGACCTGGAAGCCTATTTTGCATTGCTTGATTCCAAAATAGATCATACTAAACTACCTGAGTCTATAGATCAGCTAGCCTCAACGGATAGGGTTTTGATGTTGCCCGTCAAGTTGAGTACACATTTTTATGAAAAAGGTGATAAGCAACTTTTGGTCAGGGTCCTGCCCGATACCCTTAGTTTGGTTAACCATTTCCCTTATCTGTCCCGAACTGAGTATGAACTAGGCAAAAGTTTTTGGCGGCAGGCCCTACAATTAGCATTGGTAGCCCAGAACAAGTCCTTTTTTACTGAAAATGGCTTAGTTTCTGACCTAATGTCTAAAGTGGGATCAGGAAGGGCGGCCTTCGTTTTGATCAACACCACCCCGATTGGCTGGGAACAATATCTGACTGAACTATTTGCGCTCTCAATTCCACAAAATGAGGGATTACGGCAGGAAGTAGTTGATAACTATGAGTTGGAAACTAAATTCCCAGAACCTGAACTGCGGGATCGGGAACAAAATATCAAAAGTTTGGTCAAGTTATTACCGACCAACTTCCAGCTATACGTTTTTGATTCGGACACCAACTACAAATACCACATCGTTGGCCCTGCAATCCCCGAGAACCTCTGGATCGGCCTAGAGGATAACCCAGATGAATCCTTAACGGACCCAGCCTCACCACTTACCTACTCAGAGGAAAGCGCTTGGGTGGTCAATTTTGAGGCAGCCGTCAGCGTTGGTATGGGTTTTCGGGTAACCATAGATGAACAGGATTGGAACACTGGATTCAAAAAGTTGATTGTGACAGGCATTCGTTTAGGTAATACCTCAACTGATGCTAGCTCCGAACTTAGTAGTTTGCTCGAAAGTCATTATTATACTTCGGAGGCTGATATAGTTCCACCAGCAACTCCAACCAATTTAATCGACAGCCTCGGGCAGACCGATCAGTTGCAAGACGTCAGACGTTACAGCCCTGCCATGCTGTTCCGCAGGGTTGTGTTTCCTTCCTCATGGCAAAGTCCATCTGACATAGCTGATGGCAATGTTTTGGCAAGTGCCCTTGGCATTGATCCGGCAGTGACCTCCAAGCTGCTGCATGCCGAACGGACCGACCAAGAGGATGTAAAACAAGTGAACCAGAGCATTTTTGAAGCTACGCTGGGTACCTATGTAAGGCGGACCCTAGAGCCCTTTGTGTCGAATACGAATTCGACACATCGGAACTTTATCCAAGGCCTAAAGGACTTCTGGTCCGACCATGTCAATGGCAGGGGTAAGGTGCCAAGCATCAGGATTGGGAACCAGCCCTATTCGGTAGCCTTGGTTACACGCACACTTGATTTGGCATTTGACAATACGGATCAGTATCACCTAGCCAGATACTACAAACTGTTTGACTGGTTACATGGTCTGTGGCAAACGCTTTTGGACGAAAATGCCAAAGCCCATGTTGGGGCAATGGGTGAGGCTAATCCGCTCGAGGTATTTTGGAAAGTCCTTTCCCAATTGCCGGAGTCTGTTGAGTTCCGAGCTGAATATACCGCACAAGACCCGCCGCTTACTACATGGCAAGGCCAAACTAAGGACTTCCTCAAACAACTGGAGGATAAATTATTGGGCCCTGATCCTAGTATTGATTTTCCTAACCTGAGTGGAGAAGAAATTACTGACCTATTGGCTCTTGTACAGATATTATTGTCCAATCCCCAAGACCTCCCCAACTTAAATGACAGATGGTTGGATTTCTCCCAACAACGTAATTTTAGTGCTGTTGCTTCTGATCTTAATCTAAGCAATGGATCAATACCGCTAAACTTTTATGGTAATCGGTTTTTCCTTCATAACCTCGGTTTTGATGCCAGCGAACCCAGTCTAAGCCTTGGACTCATCCACCGCATTGAAGAGTTCCGGAAGTATTTGACCCAAAGTATCGAAACCGCCTTGTTTGCTGGCAAAATCATTGATCAGAATGTGCCTGATGACTCAGCTCATATCCAGTATCGTATAAATGATGCTTCGCTTAGCCCAAATTTCAATTATATATTGTCAATTCTTGAAGTAGACAACTTTCAGGACCATTTAGATGAGGTTCTGAAAAATGACCAGCGACTTGATGTTAGCACCAAACCTAGGGCGCTACTATACCTACTTTTATTCGGCACCTACTTTGAGGAAATCTTGGCTGAGGCTAATCACTGGGTGACGGATCCTGCCCTTACCGCAGCATTGGTTCCTACCCTGATAGCACCAACTGACCTACCAAATGTAGAGACAGGTGTCCTCTATACCATCAATCCTGATCTGCAAAATGCCTTGAATGCGCAGGTTGATCCTGCCTTGTTATCACACCTAGAAGTTCCTGTTGGGATTACAACTGTGATCGAGGTAATCTTCTGGATTATTGGTCAAGACATTGCGGAAACCCCATTCTGGTGGAAAAAACTACAGGACCCGAACGGCAATCTCAAAAAATTCCGTTTTGCCCTTCAACATCTTGCAAGTGTACCGCGTGCACGACTAGAGCATTGTTTGGTGCAGGCGCTTGACTGCCTGACCTACCGTCTCGACCCTTGGTTGACGGGGATGACCCATTACCAGCTCCAGAAATGTCAATCGTTAGGCTCTCGGGTCTTCATTGGCTCCTACGGCATTTTGTTTGATCTCAAGCCTAGGTCCCAAGCCACGCTTGACAAAAAAGACAAGTATGTAGTTGACACAGAGGCATTGGGTTACGTCGTTGCTCCCTCTGTTAGCCAAGCCATCACTTCTGGCATTTTACTGCAAGCCCATGAGTCAACAAGGGCTATCAATGTCGAACCTGGTCAGGCGGGCGGTGATTTGCCGCTAAAGGCCATTTTGGATATCAACCTCAGTTCACTGAGGGCCAGAGTCGCCATGGGTGCCCTGCGGGGTCGGCTTTCAGGCCAAGCGGTACGCGAATACTTGGGTGTATTGTTCGAACAGGTTTTGGCCCAGAATATTTCAGATCCAAATTTGTTGTTAGATACGACCAATACATTTCGTCGCAAATTTGCTTATGATGTATCATTGCGCAAGTTGTTGCAAGACGCTGGCTACTCAGAGCCAAAACTCAACAAAATGGCAGAGCAAATGGTCACAGATGGCTTTGCTTTGTTCGGATGGGTCAAAAACAAACCTGCCTATCCCTTTGAGTTGGAAGGGCTAGATAACAGTGTTGAGCAGGTTGTTATTGCCGCTGTGCAGCAAGTCTTCTTGGCCTTTGATGCCATGGCCGACCTTGAGACTGCCGAAAAACTCCATAGCTTCATCTACCGGGGTGTCGAGAATATCGACAGCCCAAGTAACCATGATTACCGTGGTCGGTCTTCCAACTTCCTTCAGACCAGGCATGCTGGCAAAACCATTCAGCATAGTCTCATGGTACTGGGCGGCTCAGTTTTACCCAGCAATTGGGGAGTTAACGGTACCATTCCAAATGGTACCTCTAGTCTGGTTTCCAAACCGATGGGCAGGATTTTGCAGGTCGGATTGGAAAGGATTCTGGAGCAATTACTTACTGCACCTACCAACATTACCTGGAGATATACACTTCAGATGCCAGGCAATCCTCAGGAGGTAGAAACCACACTCAGCCAATATGACTTTGGGCTCGTCGGTCTATTTTCAATTTATGAGCAAGACCCTGCCGATTTCAAACGTGCTTTTGCCGAAATGTTTCACCTTCTTGTAGCCAAACATAAAGCCAAGGAACTTCAAGATAGAACAACACCGGCAATCTTGATTGATTATGACTTTCGGTTTGCTGGCGAGAGCCTTTCCCTTCAGTTATTAGAAGATGCCTTTGTTGAAGTCAGCGCAATCTTGGGCAAAAGCAGGAGCCTCAGTAAGGTGGACCTAGTTCCGCACCTGATTGAAGATACAATGATTTCTGCTGAGGCCAAATCATTGTTGTCGATTAGCCTTAATGATGCTCAAACCTTGCTACTAAGGTTGCGATCTGCGATGAGCCTCAATGCAAATTCAACTAGTGCTGCCTATGTGGAGTTCATAAATGCCACGCGGGTCTTGATGCAGACCAAGTTCTGGCCAAAATTGTCAGCCGCATGGGATAATTTCTTCTTCACTAAACAGGCGGATTCCACCTTAACCTCCTATGCAGGCCTGACTCCAGCCCAGATGTTGACCTACAGCCTTCTGTTTGATACTAGTCAATCGCTATTGGTTGAGACTGCTGCTTTATTGTTACCATTGGTGGTTACCCTCACTGATCCGATCCTGAATTTTAGCAAATTGCCATCTAGTTGGTCCTACCAAGATATTCAGGATATTCAGACTTGGCTCACAGAATGTTCTGGCACCCAATTCAGGACACCAATCCTGATTCAGGACCCCTTGCGCCCTGAAAATATAGCCATCCAGACATTGTTTGCGCAAGAGGCTGATCTAGGTAGTAACGATGAAAAGGCAGTCAAACTAGCAGATTGGATATATGGGCTCAGTCGTGTGAATGGCAACACCAACTACCTGCGCCAACATTTCCTCGATCTTGAGCTAGAGCAGGTCTCTGACCCATTCGCCAAACGTCTTAGCGTGTTCCAAGATCAAACCACGGGTTTAGATAACCGTTGGGTTGGATATGAATTAGAAGAAGGGGACTCAATCATTGATGGCACACGTAGTTTTGCCTTACTCAATGCAGAGGCTATCACAAATGGCGATAGCGTGTTAGGGATCATTCTTGATGATTGGACTGAGATTGTGCCTGAAGATGAGCAAGTAGCAGGCATCGCCCTGAACCACAACCAGCCTGATTCGGAGGCTCCGAATGCCTTGATCTTGGCGATTCAGCCAACATTAAAAGACAACTGGACGGAAACTAGTCTTTTGGATTTTGTGCAGGAAACCCTTAACTTAACGTCATTAAGGGCAGTCGATACAGACATGATCAAACGAGAGCCAGGCTTAAGCGTTTTGCTACCAGCCATCACCAACGATTATGCCCCTAGTGGTGTGCAACGCAACCCGGCCCACCCCCGCGAACTAGACTATACTTGGGTCAACAGAAACAGGTAACAAACCATCTCCACCATGAAACTGATCCTCCGTCTCACCTTTTTGCTTCTCTTGATGCCTATTATAACCAATGCCCAAATATTGGGTCAATGGGTTTCAAGAACATCACCGCCTAACTTAATGGACCCTATTCGCGTACATAGCCGAAGTCGAGATACTGTCGTAATGGGCGGATTTAACACCACTGTAGCATGGTCTCCCAACCGAGGGGCAAATTGGTTTACAGGGAAAGCAGGGGCATCACCTTTTTCTAGTGACACGATAACATTTGTAAAACATGTTGCAAAAGATCAGGTATTAGCCAGTTGGAATTACAGGATCAATGCAGTGCGAACAGGTTTTGAAATCTTAGAGACTAAGATTGGTCGAAATGGAAATGGGATTGGTTCGATCCAAAATGGACAAGAAAACATGGAAGACGCCTATTTTTTTCCCTACACAGGCATTGGCGTGATGGTGGGGCAAAAAACAGGAGGGGTCTACCGGACGACAGATGCTGGCTTTAATTGGACCCCTATTTTCTGTCCCAATGGCAGTTTCCTCTACCGTGTTGACTTTGCAGATAGCCAGACTGGCTATGTCATTGGGCGAAATGGCTCCATGTTCAAATCGACTGATGCTGGCCTCACTTGGGCCTCAGTTCCAACAAGCTGGATACCCATAGGGACACGTTTTTCAGCTATTGATTTTGTTACACCTTTAATTGGTTATTTAGGTACCAATACCGGGGCTTTCAAAACAACAGATGGTGGATTGAGTTTTAGTAGGATCACAAACACCTCGGTTAGGTGCCTCGCCTTCTGGACTGTAAACGATGGCTTTGTGAGTTCTTTCATAAGTGGACTGGCAAGGACAACTGATGGTGGACAAACATATCTGCAAGATCCAAATTTAGGATTCGCAGATATGAGCTGTGATAAACAAGGTTACTGTTTTGGAGTTAATAGACAGTTATATATCTACAACAATCAGCAACCAGTTGGCCTTGAGGATACTTGGACTCAAGAAGCTAGTTTTTACCCAAGTCCATTACCATCTGGGGAGGCTTTGCAGTATTACTTGCCTGCTGGTCTATCCTACCAGATTCAGGTCGTTAGCCTAGAGGGTAAAACCATCTATAAACAGGATAACCTAGAAGGTGGCAAAGGGGAGCTCTCTGTTTATTTCCCAACTGGTTTGTACATCGTCAAGCTACAAGCAGGTGGCAAACATTGGCAACAAAAAGTAATCGTTTATTAAACCTTAATACTAATGGCCACGGATTTCAGCTATACCAACCGGATTGTTCCACGTCCCTACTACAATCAGGATCTAACCTGGGCTTTGCGTAACGAAATCCATGACCCATTCTGGACCTTGTTGCGCCAGAAGGAGTTGGGCGAGTTTCAGGCATTTGATGGCGGTGCCTTGATCAAGGCAACCGTCCAATATACTTATGCTGAGCCCCATACCTTAGTTCCTAAGGTAAGGGATGAGAATATGCCAAATGGTATCCCAATCAACAATAGCCTTCCACTAGAGACCCAGATACAACACCAACCTTACTGGAAACTAGACATTTCGGCCTTGGCTGAGTTTAGTAACCGTTTATTGCTATTGTTTCCTAAGTATGGCATATCGCAGGGTAAAGATATTCTAGCAAAGCTGATTTTAAACTTTCCTATATCCTATTCCGCGCTTGATGACCGTATCGATTCTATCAACGAAGAAACAGCGTTGATCGAAACTCGGCAAAGGCTCAAGAAGAAACTTGTTAAGTGGAAAGACAAAATCTTTGATGTGCGAGCCTTGTTCAAACAATTCCCCACACCCAAAGACGATAAACTTTTTGCCGAATACCTAATGGGTATATTGGCTGGTGATGACAAAGCATACGAGGCTTTATTTGTCGAGTATCATAAGCAAGCCAAAGATGCTGGCCTTGTCGGATTCCAGAATTCATTTTGGGATGAGCAACAGCAGGCCTATAACTTCGGGCTGAACGTACAAATCGAAGAAAGCAATAAGCAGGTGAAAATGTCAGCTCCTGAGTACTCTTTTGGGGATATTGATTGGTATCACCTTGACGGATCTGACAAGGATATTGGTGGGTACAATTTTGAGCATGATGACCACTTTGGTACTGGGGAGCGAACATATATCCCGTCGGTGGTCAACTTTTTTGGTAGGCCAGCAAATCGGTGGTGGCAGTTTGAAGATCATCAGGTCAATTTTGATGGCATCAAACCCAAAAGTACAGCCGATACTTCCGTGTTGGCTATCCAGCAATTCTCCTTGTTTTACTCTAATGACTGGTTTCTCTTGCCACTGTCAATCCCATTAAACTCATTGTTTAGTGTCTCGTCAGTGGTGGTAGAAGACCATTTCGGCGTCGAGTTTGAGATCAGACCCCATGGTGCTCGTGATAGGGTAAGCAATGGATCACATGGGGGTGCCATGCCATGGTCTATTTTTGAGCCAGCCACTGACATCAAGGATTCGGAGGGCATAAATGCTATATATGCGGCAGGTAGCAAGGCATTCAAAATTGAGTCGGCCCCATTAGAGGAAGTCTTGTTTCAGAAGGATGAGGTCGGCAATTTGCTTTATGGCATCGAAACCATAGTCCCCGACGGTTTTGGTGGTAGTATCAATGGCAATGATCTTAACTTATCCATCTCAGACTTCTTCAAAAGTCATTTGCCGATTATTCCACCTCTAAATCCTACCGAATCGGACAATCCTAAATTTGACTTTAGCCTTGGGTCACAGGTACCTGAGAACTGGATCCCATTTTTAGCCCAGTCAAAAAACGGTAAGGGCTATTTCCAAAGAGGCAAATTCCCCCGGAATTTAGAAGGTCACTATATGCCTGATCGGCAATTTGTACGGCCTAAAACTTCGGTGTTGAATCCATCGTCTGCCATTGTGCCCCAAGAGGCTATGCTTATTGATATGGGTCGTATAAACTCTGGCATTAAGATTGGCCTAAAGTGGCAACGTTTGCGCTGGAAAAACGGTAAGATTGTTTATTGGCTATCTAAGTATAACAAGTTCGGCAGCGGCCAGGATGTGTCTAATGCCCAAGCCTTTGATTTGCTAACCAGAACCACTGAAGCACCTAGTATTGAGGCTTCTGAGGGTCCTAAATTTGCACTTGAGTGGGTGCCGTCACGAGTTGCTCATTTTAGTGCCGACAAAATTGTGCCTCCTCAGGATGGCGCCTCTGTTACTTATTGGATGTCCAACTTGCAAGGCAACCCTGATTTTAACGCCTCTGGTAGCTCTGCTGCTACCTTTAGAGCCTCAGGAATAGGACAACATCCCACTGTGGAGGTTACCAATCAAATGCAGTTTGGTATCGGCGGCAACTTTAATTCCTCAGACTGGACTTTTGTTATAGTATTTCGGGGTAGCTACTCGGCAGGACCTAGTAGATTACTTTCATTACGAGCTGGTACAGCATCACAAACTTCAGATTTGGTAATAGGATACGGACTGAACACGGCTATACCAAATAGCAAATTGGCAGTCCAATTACCGAGTGGTATCCTTTACGAATCCTTCTATTCTGCACCCACTTCGCCAGCCTTGCTAACCCTTCGTGTCAAGAACTTTAGAGCTGGGGAAAGTACCGAACAAATGCTTGACCTTAACCTCAATGGTTTCAATGCAGGTGCCATGATGCACATAGGGTCTGGTCCCGAAGTTTTGCCTAGTTTGCCTAGTTTTGAGCACTTAGTCCTTGGTGATCAGAGCCAGGGGGTTAACGGATTAGTTTCGGAGATATTGGTTTTTAATCGTTCACTTTCTAACAGGGAGTTACTCAATACCGAGCGATTCCTGAAGTCAAAATACGGTTTGTAGGATTGTAAATACCAAATTGCTTTGGGCTATTAATCTTACACTCTAAAATATTATCTACATTCTCAGTAGGTAAATTTCGTTAGCCTATAATTAGGTCTTGGTTACAAGATCCAAGTCATCACTGTGCCTGTATAGGGCCTTTTAATTACCAAGGTACCCCAACATCTCAACCCCATCCTCACCTATGGAAACGACAACTCATAGGACTATTAGCAAGGAATTCCAAGAGCCGATTAGCTTCTTCTTAGGGGCTGAAATTGGTCCTGAGACCATCATTACCAAACTTTTTTACAAAACCGAACAGTTTGTTATCTATGAGGTCAATCATTCGAAGCAGGTAGATTACCTCACAAAGGATGATAATCGGTACAATACCAAGGCAATCAGTACGCAGTTGGCCAGGATTTCCTTTTGGCTCTACGATAGCAATGCTAGGATTGATCCTTTTCTGGAAACGATTGCAGATGCCATGGCCCTGTGTTTCAGGAATGAAGCCTCCGAAGCCTTAGTTCTTGTTTCGCAGCTAGAAAAAGAAGTCAAAACCGAAGTTTATAAGTGGAGCAAACTAATCTACCTGTTCCCTTGCGTTTTGTTTACCTTAGCCATAGGTCTGTTTGTTTTTGTGCTTGATACCAGGTGTAATTGGTTTTTTTGCGGTTGCGCCATCCGTCCAGAACTTCTGACTGTTATTCATATGATGGCTTTAGGATCTGCTGGTGGCTTGCTTTCGATAGCTCGCAACCTTGACTCCTATAATGTTGAGGTCAAGCGGTATAAATCTAAGTTGCGGACATTGGCTGGACCTTATCTGGTCGGTGTTATGGTGCGCATGGTGGTGGCTGTTCTTGGCTCTATTTTCCTGCTGGTACTTTACAGAAGCCAGTTAATTTCGATTAAGGGTTTTGAGGCCGCCAATCCTTATGGTCTTTATGTTTTAGGAATTTTGGGCGGCTTCAGCCAAAACCTTGTTCCTGGCCTGCTCACTCGATTTGAGACCAATTTAGGTTCTGACCAACCAGTACGCATTGATTCCCGTGGCAACATGGTGGGTCAGAACCAGATGTCCGGTCCGACCACGCCTACCAAGTCCACCAAGCCAGCTAATGAGACTAATCCTGATCGGGCAGACAACGTCGAAAATCCATAATCCAATCTAATTCAATTCATTATTATGCCCACAACCCCCTACCGTTTAGGCCTAACTATGGCCGGCGCAGTTTCCGCTGGTGCCTACACCTCTGGTGTCCTCACCCAACTGCTTGAAGCCCTTGACCTCTGGTATAACCTCCGACAAGGACTGATTCCAGAGGCAGAACAACAGGTGCAACTCTTTGCCCCTGATGAGAAGGAAGTGATCACCTTATCCATTGCTGATTTACCTCAACACGACATCCTGATCACAGCAATCTCGGGTACCTCAGCTGGGGGAATGTGTTCGGCTTTGCTGCCAATTGCCTTTGCCGAGAACAACCTCGATCGACTTCGCAAGACGTGGGTGGATGATGTTGACCTAACGCAAATGCTTGAAAGCTCCGACCTAGAAGGGCATAACCGTAATCTACTTTCGCTGTTGAATGTAGCAGGGATTGATGCGATCCGGGATGCAGCAAAAACCTTTGTTGCCGACCAAGAAGTCGCCCAAGGCAAAAAGTGGAGGCCTTACCTGAGCGAAGCCATTGACATCTATCTCAACTTCACAAACCTAGAGGGTGTTCCCTACCAGCTAAAGTATAATGAGGACCGCAATGCCAAGTCACAGATAATCCGGACTTATGCGGATTACAAGCGCTACACCTTCCTAAAGCCAGGGGCTGATCCTAAAAAGGTTCCGCAAGATTCTACTGTGCTGAATCCTGCTGACAAAACACGGCAAGGAATCAACTATGAATGGGATGGGTTAATGGAAGCTGCTGTTGCTACAGGGGCATTCCCTTTTGGGCTCAGACCGCGGACTCTTACTAGGGAAAAGCGTGAGTACGAGCATCGTGAATTCTTCTTGAGGCAAGAAAAACCAGCGGATGGATCCTTTCCTCAACCGATCCAGATGGCGCCAAGTTGGCCGGCTGGCAGCCCACCTACATTCTTGATGGAGTATGTGGATGGTGGACTCACAAACAATGAACCATTTGAGCAGGCAAGAAGGGCAGTGGCACGTGAGATCAACAAATACAGAAATCCGCGTGAGGGTGAACTGGCAACCGCTGGTGTTTTGTTGGTCGATCCATTCCCTTCTGATCCTATTGGCATTCCAGGAGAGGCAATCTCGGAGATCCCAAACATCATGTCGCTATTGCCGCTGATCATCGGCGTCCTGAAAGATAACGCTCAGTTTGATCTTGACCTTTTGGACTCCATTCAAAATCCTGAGATCTACTCGCGCTTCATGGTTGCACCCGTTCGTAATGATGAATCAACAGGCCAGCCATACGAAACTGCACTTGCAAGCAGTAAGTTAGGTGCCTTTGCAGGCTTCTTCTCGGTTAAGTTTCGAGACCATGATTATCGGTTAGCTCGCTATAACACAAGCCGTTTCCTAGAGTACCATTTTGCCCTTCCTGTGGACAACGAATCCATCTTCGGAGACTTGGCAAATGATGCTCGTAAACTGGACCTTTATCGTAAAATGGGTTGGGTCTTCAACAGAGATGAAAATGGAAATGTTGTTGCGGCTGGGACACCGGGTTCTGTGGTACACATGAGCTTAGTACCCCAGTTCCGGTTTGCAAATCGTACGTTCAATAGCTATTACAATGTCGCACCTGTTTGGCCTAAGTTGCCAAAGGACGAACTTGATGCTCTCCGTGTACAAGCCTTTGATCGATTCAAGAAGATCCGCTACACTATCGTGGACCACCTGACAGGGGATGGTTTCCTAGACAACGCAAAAGACAGCATCATTGATGCTGCCATGGGAGCCTTCATGGGGGAAAAGAAATTCAATAAGCTCTGGCAATCGCTTGTGGAAGGCCCTTTCAGAGCTGCGGGCTTAGTCAAGTAACCAAAACACCTAACCAATCAAATCCATGAAGTACAAGATAAAAAGCGGAGATACTCTCTCCAAGATTGCCAAAGCACACGGCCTAGACCTTGATGTGCTACTGTCTCAAAACCCCGCCATCAAGGATCCAAACAATATCTTTGTAGGACAAGAGGTCAACATCTTCTCGGCCGCAGATCAGCCGGAAGATGGTAGAAATCAAATAGTGCCCTCACTACCTGGTGCCGCCGCCATCATTGCCCGGGCTAAATCAGCCATTGGCAAAGGTATTAGGTACAAACTCGGGGGTGGTGGTATGAAACCTGATGCAGCCTTGCCTGATGCAGGATCAGGTATTTGTGACTGCAGTGGTTTCGTTTGTTGGGTACTCGAGCTCCCACGTCTGAACAACCAAGCCTTTTACAAACGCTATGGTGGCTGGATCAACACCGACTCAATGGAGGATGATATTTTGTCCACCTCGGGGATCTTCAACCAGTTAAGTCAACCCACTGTAGGTTGTATTGTAGTCTACGGTGCAGGAAGCAAAATTGGCCACGTAGGCATCGTCTCCGAGGTAAAGGACGGCCAAATGACCAAAGTCATCCATTGCAGCAGCGGGAATGACCGTACATTCGCTGACTCTATCCAAGAAACCAAACCCACCGTGTTCAACAGGTCAGATGTTAAGTTTGGCTGGTATGTGGGTGTGGAGAGTGTCTAGGTATAACGCTCCAGATACAGACCTTACCCTTAAACAGGGAAAGGACCTACTAGCTATGGACAGGGGGTTAAGGCATATCCTGAATCTTTCTCCCCTGTCCTCATACTGGTAATTTCAGATGATCAACGCTTTCCAACCCCTCTAACAGGTTCGATAACGTGAAGCTCCCCTCCACGAAGTCAAAAACCAGTCAGCAATGGCTGGTTTTTTGCGTTTAGCCAATTGGTAGCTCGTTGGGCTCTTATCCGCCTAGGCGGACGCAGGTTCGAGTCCTGTCCTGGGCCCTTGGT
>JAIXOJ010000071.1 GCA_027486835.1 Chitinophagaceae bacterium | reverse complement strand
CTTGGACTTGGATAGCTTTTTTGTGAGCGTGGAAGTGGTGAACAATCCTGACCTGAAGGGTAAGGCGGTGATTGTTGGCGGTAGTTCGGAGCGGGGGGTGGTGAGTACTTGCAGCTATGAAGCTAGAAAATTTGGCGTGCATAGTGCTATGCCGATGAAACGGGCGATGGAGCTTTGTCCTCATGCCATAGTGGTGAAGGGTACTAGGGGTGAGTATGGTCGATTTTCTAAGTGGGTTACGGAAATTATTGCGGCTAAAGCGCCTTTGTTTGAAAAGGCGAGTATCGATGAGTTTTACATTGACCTTACGGGGATGGATACGTATTTTAACCCTTACCAATGGACAATTGAACTTAGAGAACTGATTATTAAAGAGACCCAATTGCCTATTTCGTTTGGCTTGGCGAGTAATAAAATGATTGCCAAAATTGCTACTGATATGGCTAAACCAAATGGCTATTTATACGTGCAGCCGGGCAATGAACAAGCTTTTCTGGCGCCCTTGCCTGTGAATAAAATTTCGGGCGTGGGAGAGCATACCTATCAAACACTTAAGCAAATGGGTATTTTGTTGATTGGGGATGTGTTGAAATTTCCTGTGAAAGTGTTGGAACAACAACTGGGTAAATGGGGTTTGGAATTGTATGAAAAGGCTCAGGGCATCCACCGTGGTGTGGTGCAACCATTTCATGAAGCTAAATCTATTTCTACGGAAAGTACATTTATGGAGAACACGGCTGACACCGATTTTTTATTGAGCGAACTGGTGCGTATGACGGAAAAAGTGGCGCACGAGCTGCGCAGCGACCAATGGCTTACTGGCTGCATTGCGGTGAAAATTAGGTATGGGAATTTTGAAACTACTTCTAAACAAGCGAGCATTCCTTACACTTTTAGCGATGAGGAACTGATTGCAGATGCCATCCGATTATTTCACCAATTGCATAAAAAAGGTCGTCCCGTTCGCTTGTTGGGTGTTCGCTTGACTAACCTTACACACCATACTTTCCAAACCAGCCTTTTTGGTAACGATGAAAAGAAACAAAGCCTATACAAAGCCATTGACGATGTGAAACATAAGTTTGGGAGAGGCTCACTGCAAAAAGCACGGACGATACGGCCTCAAAAGGATGCGCCTAAACAGGAGGATGATTTTATGGAGTAGTTCGCTTCTCTTTCCTGCTTGGGATGTTGCCTCGAATGCACGAATGGCGATTCCTGTATTTCTTTTATTGTGATTCTATAACTCAAAATGGGATAAAATCTTACCCCAACATCCCGAAAGTTTAAAACTTTCGGGAAGTATAATTGCTGGGTAATTAGCTGTCCTAATTTAAACCTCACCCCATCTCTAAAGGATTAGGAACTGGAATGCTTTACTGGTATGGGTTTAGCAATATTTCTTTCAATTTCATTTTGCTTCAAGAGTCCAATTTTCGTTGGCAAACTTCCTTCAAACAATAACTTCAATCTTGTTTCTTAGCTTAGTGCGAAAAACCAAGATTCGCCCCGTTCGTAGTGAACAGACACCTTTGTAGATTCGTGCATCCGTGGCAATAATTGATGCGGGAAAAATGGTGTACGCCCTTTCTTCTTGGGTTACTCCTCCCCTTCTTCGCCTATTTCGTGGAGTGCGATGGCGATGTTGTTATCCTTTACAAAATTGCACCATTTGCAATCTTTTTTTCCGCAACCAGTGTAGAAATCACGCTGCTGAATTTTGTCCCAAACGGTGATAATTTGGTTGGTTACTGTGGTAACATCTTCGGGGGTGATGGTTAATTTTTTCTGGATATAGCCTTTCTTTTTATCGGGTTCTACAAAATCAAACACTACCCCAGATACTTTCCAATCTTTTTGGTCGTAGTTGTCAATGAGTAATTTATAAAACACTGCCTGCCGCCAATAATCACCGCCGTTGGGCGTTTTATCGGAAGGGGCAGTAAGCTTAGATTGGGCTTTATCTACATCGCCAGATTTGTAATCGACCACTACCACATCTTTTCCAAAGAACTCCAGTTTGTCTAATTTTCCTTTTATCGGAATGCCCTTGATTAACACGTTTCTAATGCTCCGCTCAACGCTCACTATTTTATGAAACGTAGGCACATAGGTATCGTAATAATCAAAGAGTACCATTTGCCCTTGCTCTAGGCGGCGTTCATACTGCTCTTTGGTAAAAAATTCGCGATGGCGATACAAGTACCAATTGAAATCTTTTACAAACACCTCCTTCTCTGGAAAAATTTCTTGGTTAGTCTGCATTTTTTTAAACAACTGCTCCAATGCAAAGTGAATGGCACTACCAAACTCCGTTGCTTCGTTCTTAGATGAAGGTACCCTGATGAGGTTATTGTAATAAAACTTCAACGGGCAATCGAGGTAATTGCTTAGGGCTGTAACGTTCATGGAGAAATTATCCAGCAATCGGGTAATGTAGTCCGCTTCGGGTTGCTCTATTTCTGGTGCTAACAGGCTTGCCAAGAAAAGACCCTGAAAATCTGCAATGGCCGTTTCTGATAGTTCAATCGTTTCTACTGGCAAAGCGTGTTGTTCTTGCATTTCTGCTATAAACATAGACGGTTCTAGCAATTTGCCATCGGCTTTGCTTTTGCTGTATGAGATGGTCAAGTATTGTTCAGCCCTTGTCAATGCCACATAAAACAAACGCCTTAATTCTTCAAAATCTTTGTCTTTTGGTACAGTTGTAAACATGGTATCGGGCAGGGAGTAGCCGCCACTTGGTTTGCGCTTGCCTTCCCAATTAGCTGCATTGCAGCCTACGAAAAACACGTATTGGAATTCTAGCCCCTTGCTTCCATGAGCAGTAAGCAGGTTAACCCCTTTTTCATTTCCGCTTACCCGTACAATCGGCAAGCTAATGGCTTCCTTCTGCATCAAATCAAGCACACGGATAAGATCAAGCAAATTCATGGCAGGATTGCGGCGCGTTTCTTCCTTCACAAAATTGAAGAGTGCCGCAATGATTTCCAGCAACCATATTTTTTCCTCATGGCGCATTACATAGGTAAGTATTCCGCTGTCAGTAAGCAATTTAGCCAACAATTTTTGAAGCGTTTCATTGACCACATCGGTAATTAACTGCTCCAACACGTCGCTAGCATGGCTCAATTTTTCATGCTGACTTTTTGAAAACAAATCTTTTGGAGGCAGTAATTTCTTTTCATTCATCAGCTTGCGCAAATGAGTTTTGTTGGTGCTCCATGCTCGCTCGCTTACTTCAACCGTGAGGTTAGCAATTTCCATTGCTGGAATGTGCCACCAATCGAAATGCAACAATTCAAACAACATTTCTTCACCACCAAAAGGGGTATCATGTTCAGCGGCCAAGTATCTCAGGCTATGGATGATTTTTTTGGCAAAAGGAATGTCTAATAAGTTTTGGCTTCGCTTGCTGTAAACGGGCACTTTTTTCACTTTACTGTAAGCTGCTAGTTGCTCGCCATATTTGTTCTCCTTGTAAATAACCCCAATTTTACCAGGTGGTACGCCATTGGCTATCAATTTTTCCAATTGCAACACCACATCTATCATTTCATGGTCAATGGTTTCATACTCTTTCAGCAGGGGCATTGAATGAACGCCTAAATATTTAGGATTCGCAGCGGTTAGGTTTTTATCTAGCCCATCCACCTGGTTTACCAAACGCTCCTGATTTCTTTCGATTAATGTTTTGCTGATGTTTAAAATGGGTTGCGTGCTTCTGTAGTTATTGGTAAGCACTACTTTTAATAAATCCTTTTCGTATTTGCGTGCAAAAGCCAACATATTTTCCACATTAGCCCCCTGAAAACGATAAATACTTTGGTCATCATCCCCCACCACAAACACGTTAGGTACCTCCCAGTAAGACATCAAGAGTTCCACAATCTTGTTTTGTGTACCGCTCGTGTCTTGGTATTCATCCACCAACACGTATAAATATTGCTCTTGGTAGTTTCTTAATAAATGTTGATTTTCCTGAAAAGCCTTAATCACCCAATTGATCATATCGTCAAAATCGTAGCGATTGCGTTGTTTCATCTTTTCTTGAAAACGCGGAAATTCATTAACAGCCGCTCTTAGCTTGGCCATTTTATCGTGTTCTTCGTCAATCTTTCCCTGCTTAAGATCACCTGCTTTAAACTGCTTGGTGGCTTTCTTGTAAATAAATTCATCTCTTGTGGTGATGTCCACTAAATATTTATCAATACACTCATGAATAAAATCCACAGACCAGCCTTCTTTTTTCATCGTGCTGAACAACGATTTGAGGTTGTTGATTTCGTAATACACATCGCCCCTGTATCGCTTTAGCGGATTATCCTTTTCAAATTCGTTGATTAATTGGGTAAAGAGTTCAATGCTTTCTAGCTCTGAGATGGCGTCAAGGGCTGTTTTTTCAAAAAGGCTTAGGTTATCTTGGATTACATCATTACAAAATGCATGAAAGGTGTAGATATTCACTTTATAAGCCAATGCACCAATGAATTGCAATAGTCGCTTACGCATAGCCACCACCCCAGCATCGGTATAAGTAAGGCATAAAATATTTTCGGGCAATGCATCGGTATCGTTTAATATTTTACCGATACGCGCACTTAAAATTTGGGTTTTACCTGTTCCTGGGCCTGCAATAACCATCACCGGGCCTTCGAGGGTGTCCACAGCCAATCGCTGCTCTGCATTCAAATTTTGGTAAGCCGCTTCAAACTTTGCTTGCTGTTGTTCTTTGGTCATATGGTACCGTTTTGAAAATGATGAATTAAGGAGCTGCAAAAGTGTGCAAGGTCTTACTATAAAAGTGCATCCCACTGGAAATAATTGTAGGCGAAAGCGAGTTAGATGAATTTCAGAAGTTAGAAAGAACCAACCAATACTGCACTAAGTAAGAATTCCCAGCAAACATTGGTTGTGTTGAAATTTTCTAAAACATTCTACCGAACCCATAAAATCGAGAACTCATGCTGCTCAATGACAACTTAATTAACTCATTTTCCTTATCCCCCTATAACGTACCTGCAAAGGATATATTTGCCACCTGCTGCATGGTACCATTTGCGGCTTCATCATTATGGGAAATAAAAAATTACAAGTTTGGTTGCCATTATTATTGTCATTAATGATGGTAATTGGTATGATTATCGGTTTTCAACTTCGCGATAAAACCAATAGTGCCAATACACCATTTTTGAGCAACCCCAAAAAATCATCTATAGCCGAAGTGCTTGCCTTATTGCGAGAAAAATATGTGGATGCCAATAAAACAGATAGCATCAACCAAATAGTAATCGATAATCTACTCTCACATCTTGACCCCCATTCTACTTACATACCCTCAAAAATGGTAAAAGATGTGAATGATGATTTACAAGGCACTTTTCAAGGGATTGGCATTGAATTTCAAATGCTTAAGGACAGTGTAAACATTACCAACATCATTAAAAATAGCCCAAGCGAAAAAATAGGATTACAAATTGGCGACATCATTATTAAAGCAAATGATACGCTCCTTTTGTCTGGCAAACAAAAAACAAGCGATCAAATAAGAACAAGCTTACGTGGTGAATTAGGAACCAGTATCAAATTGACCTTACTAAGAGATGGTAAGGAACTGAATCTGGTAATCAAAAGGGAGAATATTCCGATACCCACTATTGATGCAGCTTATATTATTCAACCAAGTGTAGGTTATATCAAAATAAACAAATTCGGCGATAGAACTTATGAGGAGTTCATGCAAAATCTTGAAGGACTCCAAAAAAATGGGATGAAGGAACTTATTTTGGATCTGAGGGGAAATGGCGGAGGTTTACTATCAGAAGCTATTGCCATAGCCGACGAATTTCTTGACGAGGACAAACTCATCGTTTATACGGAAGGGGCGCAATATCCAAGAACGGATTATAAATGCAAGAAAGATGGTCTTTTTGAAACAGGAAAATTGATGGTGCTAATTGATGAAACATCTGCAAGCGCCAGTGAAGTGTTAAGTGGCGCATTACAAGATTGGGATAGAGCCACCCTGATTGGTAGAAGAAGTTTTGGCAAAGGTCTTGTTCAGCAACAGTTTCAGTTAAGCGATGGAAGTGCTGTAAGATTAACTGTTGCTAGATATTTCACCCCACTTGGCAGAAATATTCAAAAGCCCTACGACAATAAATCTAAAAAAGATTACGACGATGAATTGGTAGATAGGTATCATTCTCTGCTGGTAAAACATACAGATACAATTGAACCTAAAACAAAGTCCTACAAAACGCCCAAGGGACATACAGTGTATGGAGGTGGGGGTATCACTCCAGATATACCCGTATCTATAGACACTACCAAATCAAGCCTTACCTACACGAGATTATTTTACAAAAACACATTGAATAATTTTGTTTACAACTACTATGTCGCTCATAAACAACAATTTCAAAAAATAAAGACGATTCAAGAATTAGAAAATAACTTTCCAATGGGAGAAGTCATTTGGAATGAATTAGTAAATAGAACTTTAAAAACGGAGGATTTCGATATCAGTCACGTATCCGCAGAAGAAAAAACCAAGATTCTAGCAAGAATAAAATCGTTAATGGCGCGACACATCACTCGAACAGAAGGATTCTATGAAATTTATAACCAAACAGACCCAACTGTACTAACTGCACTAAAACAACTTGGTAAATAAAAAAGGATAACAAAATGAATTGCTATCCTTAGAAAATTATAGACACTAAAGAGGTGTTATCTATCCCTAAATCTTAACTGGGAATGGATAAATAAACTAGTGATGCTTTTGTTTTCATAAGCATTTCTGATTGCAATTGCAAATAAATCAGCTACGGAAAGCACTTTAATTTTAGAACATTCAAACTTTAAAGGAATGGTGTCGCAAACCACTAGTTCTTCTAAGACACTGTTTTCAATGTTTTTTTGCGCATTTCCACTCAAAATAGGATGTGTACACAATGCACGAACACTTATGGCCCCTTTTTCTTTTAATAAACCCGCAGCCTTTGAAAGTGTACCACCGGTGTCACAGATATCGTCAATCAACACAATATTTTTACCAACAACATCTCCAATTACCACCATACTCGCAATTTCATTTGCCCTTTTGCGATGTTTATCACAAATAACCATTTCTGTGTTGAAATAGCTTGCAATTTCTCTTACCCTATTTGTACTACCAACATCAGGAGCTGCAAAGCATAGATTATTCAGCTTCATTTGCTCGATATAGGGAATAAATATGGCTGAACTATCTAAATGATCTACAGGTACATCAAAGAAGGCTTGAATTTGTGGCGCGTGTAAATCCATTGTAATTACCCGATCAGCACCAGCAGACTCCAACAAAGTGGCAATTAATTTTGAACCAATAGCTACCCTTGGTTTGTCTTTTCTGTCTTGTCTTGCATAACCATAATAAGGAAGCACCGCAATGATTTTGTATGCACTCGCACGTTTAGCAGCATCAATCATTAAAAGTAGCTCCATTAAATTATCAGTGGGGGCATAAGTACTTTGAATGAGAAAAACATAATCGCCCCTAATACTTTCTAAAAAAATAGGCTGAAATTCCCCGTCACTAAACTTCTGAATATTTATCTTACCAAGCGGTGCACCAAAACGCTCTGCAATTTTTTCAGCTAAATGTTGCGACCCTGTTCCAGAAAAAATTTTTACAGAAGGATTCATATTTGACTATTTCGGCGAAGATAATTTACCACAATGTAAAACAGAGTATTTTCTTTGCAGAATAAACAATATTAAATTTCACAATAGAAATGAAAGGTGGTATAAAAAACTGGTCCGAAGATGATAGACCGAGGGAGAAATTAATATCCAAGGGTGTAGAAGCATTAAGTAATTCAGAACTATTGGCCATATTGATTAACAATGGCACAACTGACGCAAGCGCACTCGACTTGGCTAAAGAATTATTAAGTAATTGTAGGAATGATTTAAGAGCATTGGCAAAAATGTCTTACAAAGAAATAGTAGAACTCAAAGTGAAAGGATTAGGTGAAGCTAAAGCGGTAACCATCGTAGCTGCACTAGAACTTGGATTGAGAAGAGGCGCAGATGAACACAAAAAAGAAATCATCACCAAAAGCAAAGATGTTGCACTGTACATGCAAGCGCAACTAGAATATAAAAACCATGAATTATTCCTTGCCTTGTTTTTGAATAATGCACAAAAAATAATTCACTCTGAAATAATCAGTGAAGGAGGGATGACAGGTACTGTGGTTGACCCTAGAATAATAATAAAAAAGGCATTGAATTACAATGCCCTTTCTATTATATTATGTCATAACCACCCTAGTGGAAATTTAAAACCGAGTAAAGCAGATGAACTATCCACTGCAAAAATTAAACAAGCAGCTGCTTATTTTGACATTAAAGTACTCGACCATATTATTGTAAGCCATGAAGGCTACTACAGCTTTGCAGATGAAGGAATACTTTAAGCAAAAAGCATCCAACAGCACATTAAGCTTGTGCTGTTGGTCCAAAATGAAGTGGTAATTCCACTTGTTCTAGATCTTGTATAGTGCCATTAGCAGCCTCATATCTACCGATGTTTTCCTGCATCGCTTTCATAAAACGTTTAGCGTGCATTGGCGAAAAGATAATTCTACTCTTCACTTTACTCTTAGGCGTACCAGGCATTACATTAACAAAGTCGATAACAAATTCTGCATGACTATGGGTGATAATAGCCAAATTAGCATATGCACCTTCTGCTACTTCTTCTGTTAACTCAATGTTGAGTTGATTGGGGGGGGAGTCATTTTGCATAAGAAATTATTATTTAGGAGAAACAATTTCTTCAGTAACACGCCATCCAGTACCACCAACATAACCATACCTCAGGTAAAATTTACCTGTTGCAGGGTCATAAGTATTGTTACAACTGCTTGACATATCCCACTTAGGTGTATAATAAGGATTTGGTAAACCTGAAGTTGGTAAACCTGAAGTATGCATAGTATATGGCGCACCAGCAGCACCTTTAGCAGCTTTAATAGTTAAAGTATTATCTGAATTTACGGTTACAGCAGCATAGTAGTTTGCACCCCCTAAATCACCAACTTCAATTTGAAATGAATTTGCGTCAATGGTACTGAGTGTTTTTGTTCTCTTAAGTACTCTAGGAACTGTTGGATGATAAAAATATCCATTAGACTGATAACCACCTGGACCAAGATCATACTTATTCCTAATTGCGATAATGGCTATTCCCTTACTTAGATTAGAACTTATCTTAAATCCAGAAGGTACTGACGATATATAGATTGGTAAAGCATAAAGTGTATCTTTAAAAAACTTTGATGGATTTAATTTAACTTTTAGATACCCAAGATTAGAACCAGAAGGAATAATCACATCACCATTATCAGCCAAAGAATACAATGAAGTATCTGGAAAATTGTAAAAAGTTTCAGAATCCTTATCAGCTCTTAGTGATTCTATATAATCATTAAGTATAGAATCCTTTACTGCAACTCTAACTTTAATATCAAACGGTGCAGAATTTGCCGATGCTAAAACAATTGGAACAAGTTTTACAGTTGTATCTACAAAAAGAAGAGGTACCCCAGCAGTATGTACATTTGAAGTAGCAGTAGCTGTTAAGGCAATTTCAATAACAGGCTTATCCCCAGTGGACCTAGTAGCTTGTATTAAGGCGTCATTGTAATTACTTCCACTTTTTAAACAACTTGTGAAGCAAATAACCGATACTAAGAAAACAAAAAGGGTTAATATTTTATTAAGCATATTGACAAATTTTATTTATTCCAAAAAAGTTTTGATTCGAACACATTAATATTACCCTGCGCAAGTACGCTCTCTGAATTTGAATTATACTCTGATTGAGGATAATATAATCTAACAGGTAATTTATTGGAAATTTTATTTTGATTAATAGATATGTATCCTTTATCAGGAATCATGTCCAATCTTCTTAAGTCTGACCATGCTTCAATTGGATCTATCGGAGCAAGGGAGAAATACTTTTGATAGGCTATAAAATGTGCTTTTGATTTAAATACATCTCTTGGGTTATCATAATTCGCGATAGGATCTACAAGATGAGAATTTGCTTCAGATTCCGCATTATCAACTTTTAACCATGTATATGATTCTTTTAACGCATTTTCATAAGCTAATTTTGGATCACCTGTGAACCAACCTCTTGCAGTTGCTTCTGCCAAAAGAAATAGACTTTCAACAGGTGTCATAATCCATTGATTTTGAGAAGGAGAACTAAGTAATCCCGCTCCTAACTTGGAACTATTATTTCCAGTAGGATTAGTAGTAGGATCATCGGGGCTGTTAGGTTTTCCTCCAAGTCTACAAGTAACAATATTACCAGAAGCATCAGGTTTAAAATATCTTACCTCCCTTGCATCAAAGTTATTTTTCATTACAGTATCGAAATATAAGTTTGCTCTTAAATTATTTGCATCATTATTATTCTCATCGTACCCAAAAAAAGCATAGAAAGGAGATTGCTGATTTTTTCCTTGTGAATACCCAACATTGACAGAAATTGACTCACCTGATTGTAAAACACCGCCTTTAGCTACAATTTTAGAAATATCATCAGTTGGATTAAAGCCAGGAATTTCAGATTGCCTAATTAATAGCCTTAATTTCAAAGTATTAGCATACTTCACATATAAAGGATATATCTTTTTAGGATCCGTAACTCCTTTCATGATATAATCAGCGGCTATGAAAGCTTTTGAAGGTCCTGAGGATTTAGATAAATAGGCAACTGCAATATCTAAATTCTTATTTAGAGAATCATATATTGATTTTGCATCATCATACTTGGGGTTTGGATATAGGTTACTATTGAAAGCCTGTGTGTAAGGAATATTACCAAAAACATCCACCAAATTTTGGAACAGATGAACCTGCATTATTTGAGCGACATATGCAATTCCAGAATCCTTAGAAGCAAAACCTTTTTCTTTGACCTTTTGTAAATCAAATAAAACATTATAGTTATTAGCCCAATAATTATTACTAAATGAAAAATCAATATTGTAAGTAATAAGTGATTGGTCGGGTACAAAATCGCCTGACGGTGCTGTTACACCTAACCAAGAAACTAAAAAATCTAAATTACTAAATTGCCTAACCCCAACAGCATGTTGAACTTGGGGTAGAATTAAATAAGGAGTAATATTTTCCTCTGTTACTCGATTTGGATCGGTATTAACGTCCAGAAAAGCATCTTTATTACAAGAAATAAAAATATTAGAGAGTAAGAATGATAAAACTACGAAAGTGCTTTTAAATATTTTCATGACTAAAATTTAAAACTGAATATTGATGGTTGCGCCGTAAAATCTAGAGGATGGAGTTTGATAAGAACTACTAACACCATAAGTATTTCCAGAACTACTATAGTTATATTCTGGATCACCCCATTGATTTGACTTTGGAGTTAATAACAATAAATTACGTCCGATTGCACTTAGTGTAACTTTTTTAATAAAGGACAATTTAGAAACCAACTTGTTTGGTAATGAATACGAAATATTCAATTCGCGTAAACGCCAAGCTGCTGCTGATGAAAAATAATTAGTTGCTACACTTGTGTTGTTTGTACCACTAGTCCAGAATCCATAATTCCCATCAAAAACCTGAATACTAGTATTTTCAACGTATTTGCCTTTATCATCCATGTAAACTGAATTGGGAAAAACAAAGCGCTTACGACCATATTCAGCACTTCTTTGAGAAATTCCAGAATTATCTGCGACTGGTCCTAATCCTGAATAAAAGTCATGCCCTCCTTTATACTCCCATGTCATACTTATGGATAAATCTTTCCAATTGAAAGATGGAGTAATTCCAATGACATATTTAGGAAGGGATCTTCCCATCGTGACTAATTTTGATGCAACTGATGGGACACCTGTCGTACTATTTACAATTACTTTTCCAAATGTAGGAGAACCTGTTATTGTATCCCTATTATAATCAGTCAGTTGAAAAGCAAAAGCAGGAAGACCTACAGCAGCTATCATGTTCACCGTAGGAGCACTTGCATATTGTGAAATAAAACCGGAATTACCGCCAACATTCACTATAGAATTATTAAATGTTTCAGTAATTTTATTGTCATTATATGTTGCGTTTAACTTTAAATTAATAGATGCTGATTTTCCAATATTAATCAATGGATTCAAACCCAAATCTAATTCAACACCATAGTTTCTAAAACTAGCTGCATTCTTTATTGCCGTTGTGTATCCAGTTGCAGAAGATTGTGTAACGTTTAATACTTGGTCTTTATTATCCTGCGTAAAATAGGTGCCTTCAAAATTTATTCTATTTTTAAATAGTCCAAACTCTAGACCTACTTCCTTAGTATAAACGAATTCGGGTTTTAAATCACCTGATGGGAATGTGTTATTAGCTGTATACCCACCAACTGATGCATATGGAAACCCAGAAGTAGCAACTCCAGATGGCTGAGAATATGTAGCCTGTAAGCTGTAGACATTTACATTCACATTTCCAGATTTAGAGTAAGCTCCCCTAACTTTTAAAAAGGAAATGAATTTATTTTCTTTAATATAAGGAATAGCATCAGACAGCACAACTGCAGCATTAACCCCTGGATAAAAGAAAGATCTATATTTTGGAAGGAGACGACTATCCCAATCATTCCTACCAGTGAATTCAATATTAGCCCAACCCTTATATCCTAAACCTAAACTTCCATAGTAGGAAAGTACACGGGTTTTGGTCTCATAATTTCCATCCCCATATTTAGGAAGTGTTATTGAAGAACTGGTCGTATTAGAATTATTGTAGAGGCCTGGAACAATTAAGTTATCGGCATCAACTGATACATCATTCGTTTTATTTTCACGAATCATTCCACCTAAAACATATTTTATTGAATAGTCTTTCTTAAATTGGTTTTCTCCACTTAAGAAATAATCTACATTGATACGTGAAGTTGTTGTAGTACTTGTATTACTTGAACCCGGCCTGTTTGAATACGTGGTATTATCACGATTTGCATTTGCCCAATCAGAAACCTCAATAGCAGAAACGTTACTTTTGACATAATCACTTCTGAAAGATGAACTAGCCTTAACTGTAGCCTTCAACCAAGGTCTTATTTTGTAATTCAAATCAATGTTTCCAGTTAAAAAATCTTGCTTCCCTTTTGACCTTAAATTATCTACAAGCCAATATGGGTTTATTCCATATTCATTGTAATAATTAGAAAATTGAGCAAACTTGTTATTTCTCCAATCTTTGTAATCCAAGAATGGAATATTATTTGCCGTTTGTAAAATTTGGTCGAAAAGACTACCTGTATATGCAGGAATAAGACCAGAAGTTCCTCCTTGATAGAATATATCATAGTTCTGTAAAACGTAATTTAGTCCATAGGAAATTGAAAAATTATTGTACGATTTTCCACTATTAAACCTAAAACTAGTCCTCCGATTCACATCACCAGGAGTACTTCCCTTGATGTTTGCATCTTGGATTCCAAAATAAAAATCTTCACCACTTAGTGAAACTGAATTTTGGATTGTGTACCCTGTATTCCAAAATTTAATTTTATCCTTGTAGTGGTCATTTGAATACTTACCTCGCTGGATTGTACCATCTTCTAACTTGATTCCTATATCTTGAATGGAACCATCGAATGCTGGACCAAACTGTTGATTTTCGTAAGGAACGTAACCATAATTTCCGTATTCATCAACAACCTCACCTGCACCACCTCCATATGTCTTTTGTAGTTTAGGAAAAAAAGCGACTCTGTTTGCTTGAAAAGTAGTACTAAAATTTATTGAAGGTTTCTTTGCCCCTTTTTTTGTTGTTAATAATATTACTCCATTAACACCATCTTGACCGTACAATGCAGCAGATGCAGCACTTTTTAACACGGTTACGTCTTGAATGTCATCTGGGGGAATGGTTGAAAGAAATGAAAGGGCAAAGGGTACACCATCTACAATCAATAGCGGCTGGTTATTACCAGTAAGAGATCGGATACCTCTAATGTTAATTTTTGACTCTTCAAATACTCCTCCATTAACTGTAGAAATATTTACACCAGATACCTTTCCATTGAGTGCCTGCTGAATATTTACTGCTTTTCCCTGAGTTAAGGTTTTGCTAGAAATTGTAGTAGCTGCGCCACCAAAACTTTTTGCATTTCTCTTGATTCCAAGACCAGTTGTTACCACTACTTCATCAATTACAGTTTGAACTTCCTCTAAAGTGACATCATAAATAGAAGCAGCTGTTACTTTAAATTCTTTTTTACCATTTATAGAGGAAATTGTTACAACCTCCCCAGGCTTTACTACTGCTTTGAAATTACCATTTTCATCGGCAATCCCTTTTGTAACTCCTTTTACTACAATAGTAGCCCCGGACACAGGCTTACCATCTTTATCAACTACTCTACCCGTAATTGATTTTGGCTGAGCAATGGCTGCCGTAAATAGTCCTACAGCCATTACCAGTAACAGTACGATTTTCCTCATGCTCATGTATTTTAGTGTTGCAATATAATGTACAAGAATGAAAAGTTAATGAAGAACAAAGGATTTGTTAGCAATTCTTCCAAAATTTTAACTTTTTGAGCCGTTTTTTTGCGAATTATTACCACTTTTGTTAAACAAAATTGGCTTTTGGTTTCTCATAAATTAAATGCAAACAAATAAGACTATGATGAAATCAATCGCACCTTATGTTATTTACTTACTTTCGTTTGCATGATATTGCTAGATGGTAGGCTTGCTTCGGCGGCTGTAAAAGAAAAAATCAAAAATCAAACTGATTATTATTTAAGTAATAACTTTAGAAAACCTCATCTTGCCGCTATTTTGGTCGGGAATAATGGTGCTAGCGAAACCTATGTTGCTAGCAAGGTAAAAAACTGCGCAGAAGTGGGGTTTGCGTCCAGCTTGTTTCGATTTGATGCCAGTATTTCCGAAGATGAACTTTTGAACGCAATTAAAAACCTGAATAATGATACTGGGGTAGATGGCATTTTAGTGCAATTGCCACTTCCTAAACACATCAGCGAAAACGCGGTTATCGAAACAATCCTTCCAAATAAGGATGTAGATGGATTTCATCCTATTAATGTGGGTAAAGTAGTTCAGGGTCTTCCTGCCTTTATTCCAGCTACACCTTTAGGAGTGATGCTATTATTAGAGCATTACCAAATAAGCACCAAAGGAAAACATGCTGTAGTTATAGGAAGAAGCAATATCGTTGGTAGACCAATGAGTATATTATTGAGTAGCCCACATCCTTTTGGTAATTGCACCGTTACCTTATGTCATTCTCATACTAATAGTATAAGGCAGCATTGCTTAGAAGCGGATATCGTTATTGCGGCATTAGGCAAACCAGGCTTTGTTACTGCCGATATGATTAAAAAAGGGGCAATCGTAATAGATGTAGGCATTACCAGAGTGGATGATGCATCAAGCAAAAGGGGCTTTAAGATTAAAGGAGATGTAGCTTTTGATTCAGTTTCTGAAAAAGCGGCAGCTATCACACCTGTTCCTGGTGGAGTGGGGTTAATGACAATAGCTGGATTATTGCAAAATACCTTAAGGTCTTATCAAAATAATTTTCAACTTACGTAAAGGAGCTTGTGATATCTGGAATTTCATAAACTTACACTTTTTGCATTATTGAATGAGTTAATAACCCTTCTTAGCGGTTATACTACTTTTTGCAGTTGATTTGTAAATTAATTTTGTATAGAGTAAAGTTTTTAATTGTCTAGTGCTTGTTAACAAAAAAAGAGTATGTGCTTTAATAAAAAAAAGCACTCATTTCTTAGTTTAACTTAATTCATAGCTGTGTGCAGTTGTTCCAAGAAAGTACTAGATACCTCAATTTTCAGATTTTATATCTCTTCTTTAAATAGATTCTGCTTACAATTGTATTTATTAGGGCGTCTTTATCAAGTGTAACATGACTAGTGTCTTGCTTATAAGATGTTCAATTCATAACTATCATTGATGAATGTACCAAATTTAGATTCTTCTATTTCAACCTTTCCAGAACTTCCTTTGATGGAACATTTTTATACCATCCAAGGAGAAGGGTTCTTTCAGGGAAGGGCTGCCTATTTTATTCGTTTGGGAGGATGCGATGTAGGTTGTGTATGGTGCGATGTGAAAGATAGCTGGGATGCGGCTAAGCACCCACTTGTGTCTGTAGAGCAAATTGCTATAGTGGCGGCAAGGTCGGTTTCTGCAATTACAAGTAATCAACAAGAAATTACACATCCTACTAATAAAGTACTAGCAGTAGTTACAGGTGGGGAACCTTTAATGCACAACCTTTTTCCACTTACAAAGGAACTCCAAGAGCTTGGATTTGCCACTAACATTGAAACATCGGGATCTTCTCCTTTGAGTGGCAATTGGGACTGGATTTGTTTATCCCCGAAAAAATTTAAAGCTCCCTTGCCATCAATTGTTCCTCTAGCTAATGAACTGAAAGTGGTGGTGTTTAATAAACACGATTTTGAATGGGCGGAAACTTACGCTGCTCTAGTGAACCCTTCCTGTAAATTGTATTTACAACCCGAGTGGGATAAAGCTTCGATTGTTACGCCTTTGATAGTAGATTATATAAAAGCAAACCCAAAATGGGAATTGAGTTTGCAATTACACAAATACATCCAAGTACCGTAAAAGAGGCAAATTAAAAAAATTTCTTAGCTCAAAAAATTGGCGGACTATGCTCAAAAAGGCATTTTAGAGATTTCTCTTAATGATGATAACTTATACAACAAGGTACGCCCTCCAATCGCAAATACTCTTTATTAGCACTTAACAAAAGGGGATAACTGAAAATCTACTTACCTAAGTACTGGATAAAATTCAAATCCAATATCTTTTCTGTAATATATACCTTCAAAGGAAATATCACTTAAAGCATTTTGAGCTAGAGCTACGGCTTTGGGGAGATTGGTTGCTTTTCCTGTTATGGCCAATACCCTTCCGCCATTGGTTACAATCTTGCCAGAATCATCATACTTAGTACCTGCATGAAATACTTCTACATTGTCTATTCCTGCAGCTTGCTCTATTCCATTGATTGTAATACCTTTCTTATACTCCTCAGGGTATCCTCCACTTACCGCTACTATCGTAGCAAAGCTTTCTGAAGAAAAATTAATGTTGGCATCGGCCAATGTGCCATTGTCCATGGCAGCAAACAGGCTTAACAAATCTGTTTCTAGCATGGGCAAGACCACTTCTGTTTCTGGATCGCCCATTCTACAGTTATACTCTATCACTTTTGGCAATCCATTGCAATTGATAAGACCGAAAAACAGGAATCCATTGTACACAAGTCCTTCTGTTTTAATACCATTAATAGTAGGTCTGACGATTTCAAGGTTTATCTTTTCCATAAAAGCATCGTCCATAAATGGCACTGGGCTCACACAGCCCATGCCGCCAGTATTTAGCCCAGTATCCCCCTCGCCTATTCTTTTATAATCTTTGGCATGACCGATTATTTGGTAATCAATACCATTAGTAAGTGCAAAAACGCTTACTTCAATACCGTCTAAAAATTCTTCGATCACCACTTTAGAACTGGCGGCACCGAATTGTTGCTCCAGTAGCATCTTATTTAAACATTCCAATGCTTCCTTATGAGTGGAACAAATAACTACTCCCTTCCCAGCGGCCAAACCATCTGCCTTTAGCACAATGGGTAAGGTGTGCTGTGCTATGTAGGCTTGGGCTTCTGCATAGTTGTCTGCTGTAAATTCTGCATAATGCGCAGTGGGTATGCCATATCGTTGCATGAAACGCTTGGAGAAAGCTTTGCTGCCTTCGAGTTGAGCAGCGGCTTTGGTGGGACCAACTACAAAACCTTTCCAACCCGATTTGGCTTTTGCATCTTCCATAAAATCGGTAATACCATTTACTAATGGTTCTTCTGGGCCAACTACCAAAACATCAATGCTCATTTTGACGCAGAAGTTTTTTATGGCCTCGAAATCATGATAACCCATACTTACACAGGTAGCTATAGAGGCGATTCCAGGATTGCCTGGTGCAACAAATAACTGGGTACAATGATGACTTTGATTGATTTTCCAAGCAAGTGCATGTTCGCGACCTCCGCTGCCGAGTATTAATACGTTCATTATTTTAATTGATGGTGTGCGAGGGCGAATGTAAGTAAGTTGTAAGTATTGCGTTTGAGGTATTAGATAGAATAGTGATGTTCATGATCAACGACTAATACTTACCTCAGTGGTTGAATAAGTATATCGTACATTGGAATTGCACCCAAGAACAGTTCAATTTTGCCTTCCAAAAATCTTCTTATCGGAATACAAAGGGTTCTGCGAATTTAAAAGCTGCAATTACCCCTACTCCCCCTCTTTCTAATTGAATTGTATTTCAAAAACTGCCCTTAATTTCAATCAAATCATTGTAAAAGAAATAGATTAAACAAACTTTTTAAAAAAAATACCCTTTCCAAAGTAAACATAAGCTCCATCTCCCTATATTTGCACTCCTTCTACGGATGGTGCGGTAGCTCAGTCGGTAGAGCAAAGGACTGAAAATCCTTGTGTCGCCGGTTCGATCCCGGCTCACACCACAAAAAAGCCCCTGTTTTATTCAGGGGTTTTTTTATTTCCACAATTACGCATTAACAAGAACGCACGAAATTAATCTGCCCTTTATTGAGGTTGTTTCCATTTATTTCGTATGCAATCTTGTTTTTACCGATGAATTTACATCAGAACCCATCCTATCTATAACACAAAGAAAGCTGGCCTACCAAAAAAACCCCTTGATTGGCAATGTAGCCTATCACATTGGCAATGTAGCCCACCACATTGGCAATGTAGCCTATCACATTGGCAATGTAGCCTATCACATTGGCAATGTTGCCTATCACATTGGCAATGTT
>JAIXOJ010000070.1 GCA_027486835.1 Chitinophagaceae bacterium | reverse complement strand
CCATATTTATTATCATCAACTTGTGTTAGACCTTCGATGTATTTGAAATCTGAGGCATCGTTTAGGTTAGCATTTCCTAAAATAATTATACCACCCCAATCTCCCAAACCACGACTGCCTACAGCTTTATTTGATGTGAAAACAATTGGTTCGCTCGAAGTACCAACAGCATAAATTTTTGAACCCCTTGTAACTACCAAACTTGAAGTTGGAACATTTGCATCACCTCTAATAACAGTACCTGCTTCGATTGTTAGTGTAGCACCACTTTTAACATAAATAATACCCGATAAGAGGTAGGTATTGTTTTTTGTCCATCTGGTGTTGGTTGTTATGTTACTATTAACCGTAACATTGGTTGAGGGATACACTGTGTTTTTAGGATCCCAATTAGCCCATCCATCAGTCCATTGTGCCGTTGGAGCTGGTGCAAATGCTCCACGATATGTGACTGGTTTTAAAAACTGCACCTGTGCATTGCTACTAATTACAGCTAGCAATAGCACCAATCCAAGAAGAATTTTTTTCATTTATAAACATTTTTGTTCGCCGCAAATGTAGCCGCCTGTTGAAAAAAAGTCGATTAGGTTTACATTAACTTATCGTTACTAAATTGTGAACAAACCACTTAAAATAATGCCATAAGAAGTATACTAATTCCTATGAAAATAGGGAGATGCTAATCTCTAAAAAAACAAATAAAAGCCCAAAAATATAGTTTTATGAATGATACTTAGGTATTTACAAAACTCAAATAAAATATTATCAAACCAAATTTACAAAGTCTATCAAATACTATTTTCCATCGGTTTTAGTGCCTAGAATATCAATAAAAAATGCCTCAATTAAATTCAACTAAAGTACAATTACATACTTCGGATTAGAGGATATAGCAAACTTTTTTCAAAAACGGGTAGGTATGGCACATTTGGTCTCCCATTTAATCAATCATTCCAATGTTTTGGAAAGAGTTAATTTACTTTATCCCCAAGGAAATGACGCTGAAAAAATTTCGTAAAGCATTCATTAGCCGTGAATCACCCAAATTTTTCACTTTAGTACGGACTTTCCTTAGATAAGTAATATTCTAGGCAAGATTATCAAGTTGTAAATCCAGCAGTATGTATAACTAGTTCAAATTAAATAAACACCATCGAGGGATTAATAACCAATAAAAAATGGGTTTAAGCGCAATTAAGAGCACTTAAACCCATTTTGAACAAAATCAAATTCAACAATTCAATTATGACCAGATAAACCAGCAATCATTTTCCAATACTAGTTTGTATTCTTCAGTAGAAAAAATTATCCGACATTTTTGAATTGAGATGCTATTTGAATAACTTAAAACTTATATGTTATTGCTGCAGAAATAATTCTACCATATTTTGTTACCAAAAATGTCTTGTCTATTGCCTCGTCATAATATCCGTTATTATCCATATCAAAAAAGCGAACAAGGTCGTTAGCAAGGAGGTCTCTAATGTTAAGTTTAAATTCTACATTATTTTTTAGGAATGTTTTTGACAATTGCAGGTCCACAACTTTTCTTCCATTTTCTAGGATTGAAGGTCCGAGAATGTCGCCTGCAAATTGCAAACGAGGTGCAGCATAATTTATTTGCACAGTTGCACCATAGCCTAATTGGTCTTGATAGGTTACGCCAGCATTATAGGTGTAAGGAGATTGCCCTTGAAGACTACGAGGTTCTCCATATTCTCGACTGCGTATTCCAAAAGATACGGTTGACCATGTTCTTGCAAAGTTTCCAAAGATGGTTGTATTAGAAAGAAATGTCTTATTTTTAGGATTGAATATAGAGCCCAAAGTGGCTCTTGCTTCAAGTTCGATGCCTTGCACTTTGCCATCCTCGGAGTTAATGTTTTTTGCTAGTCTGCTTGTATTTATAACAAACTCTATTGGGTTAGGAAGATTTTTTTGAAAAAATGATGCTGAAAGAATTTGTCCACCAGAAGGATAAAATTCATATCTAAAGTCGAAGTTGTCAATTTTTACGCGTTGAAGATCTGGTACGCCTTGCAATGCCAAACGGGTTACATAATCTTCAAATACAAAAGGAGCTAGTTCTCTGTATTCAGGTCTGTTGAGAGTTTGAGAATAGGAAAATCTAAGGTTTTGCTTAGAGTTAAGAGATATGATTAAGTTTGTTGAGGGTAATATATCTGTCAATGTTGTGTTTATGTTGACGGGTTTATTTTCTCTTGTGTATGAATTAAGAATTTGGTCGAATTTTTCTACTCTCATTCCACCATTAAGCCTTATAAATTTTAGGAAACGCATGTCAACCATTAAATAATATGCCAATAATGAGGAGGATGCATCATAAGTATTGCTTCTGTTGAAGTTTTCATTTAAACCAAACCCTAATTTTCCATTGCTAAGGATTCCGAAATTTTGTGGGTTAAAGACGTTTTCATTAGTTAAATAGATTAAACTATCATCAAACCGAAAATTGTTAGAATCTAATCTAGCAATTGTTAGATATCTGGATGAAAAATCTCTTTGTCTTTGTTGATAATATACTCCTGACTTTAAAAGTATACTATTGTTATTATTTATTTTGAATAATCTCTGCATATCAAGAGAAGCATTTTTTATATTTTCTTTTGTAGAAGATATAAATGAAGAACCGCTTGATTCTGGGTTACCTATTGAGCTGTAAAGTGTAACTTGCTGCTCTTCTCGTGGGTTTTCCAAAGATGGATCATAAATTGTCCCGAGTTTTCTTAAGTAAGGTATTTGTCTATTAACGGAGGTGTACCCCCCATTCCAATTGAATTTAATTTTAGGTAGCACCCAAAAATGTTCTCCATTTAATTGTGAAGATATTGATTGATTTGAAGTGAACCATATACCGCTGGATTTAAAAACAACTGCAGCTTCATCGTTTCTGTAGCCCACTCTTTCTATTACTTTATCATCTGAATTGATGCTAATTAGATTTTTAAATGATACCTTATTATTGCTATTGATTTTAACAGCCATATTGCACATCAAGCCAGCAAGTACTTCACTTGTGTAGGTTGTTGTTGCGAATTTGGATTCATAATCCTTTGTTCCATCAAATCCAACATAATTATTATTTTCACCTTCATTTATTTTATAAGATTTATTGTAAGTTGCGGCTAATAGAATGCCGAAAAAGTCTTTTTTATTTTTCTGTATATTGATACCTTTAGAAAATTGAAAGTTGTAATTAAGGGGAGTTTTTCCTGAATTGACTCCCCAATTATTTTTAAGTTTTTTTCCGAGTTCGCCTTTTTCGAAGGCTGATAAGTCCTTTAAGTTCGTGGTGGGTATTTCTGCGGGTAGTTTGCGTGTTCCATCATCTAATCCAATCCAATCCCATTTTCCTTTGGTATCGAATTTTCTATCTTTAAAAGTTGCTACAGTGTTGAACCCTGTTCCAATTGTTATACTTTGGAAGCTTTTTGCTGGTATGTCTTTGGTATTGATGAAGATGGTACCACCTACAAAATCGGCGTTCATATCAGGAGTGGCGGTTTTAACTATTATTAGGTTATCCAACATATTGGCTGGGAAGACATCAAAGGAAAATGCTTTTCTATCGCTCTCGGAACTTGGGAGTGGTGAATTATTGATGAAAGCGGCATTGTAACGGTCGTTTAATCCTCTGATAATTACAAACCTATCATCTTGAATACTCGCACCGCTCACCCGTTTCATGATGTCTGATGTGTTTTTATCGGGTGTACGCTTTATTGCTTCTGCTGAAATACCATCGCTTACACTTGCTGCATTTTTTTGTTGGATTAATAATGAAGCAACACTTTCTTTTATTCTACCAGGCCCTTTACTAGTTACAACCACTTCGTCCAAGTTTTTACCTTTTGACTCCGCCATGGTTATATCCTGGGTGGTAACATCTTTTTTTACAATTTTTACATCATCAATTTGCTTATTGCCAAAAGTAATATGGGATATTGTTATAGAATAAGTTCCTTCGGGCAATTCACTAACCGTATATATACCATTATAGTCAGTCTTTACTGATCTAGAAATATAACCGCTTTTTATAGTAACAGAAGCACCCACAATCGGGTCGCCAGTTTTTGAATTCAAAATCTTACCAGTAATTTTACCAGTCTCCCCACCAATTTTTGCTGACCCTACATTTGTCACCTGTCTTTTCGGTTTAGGCGTTGTATCCACCTTCCAATTATTTTCAAAAGCAAGTGTTTTAGTAAATTCTCCACTCCTTGCATTTGCATTATTAGGGCAGATTGACAAAATGAAAGCAGTACTAGCGATTGCAATAAATACTTTAAACATAAATAATTAATTAGGAACAGTTGTTGTTTAAATTATACAATTAAAGAGCTTATTTATATTCCTATTTGATTACTCTTTAGCGGCGGCAAAACTAAAGGTTTGAAATAACCAACACCATTTTGGCAGGTTACCAAATTGTTACCATTTTAACAATACTATTCTCTAAAAAAATCAAATACAACAACAATTGTCATATTCCGTTTTAAACCCAAATTCAATGCTCTTCATAATTGAATAATACTTTATCCTCTTTAAAAAGACATTGAATGGCAAATAACATTACCAGAACGAATCAAAATATCGAACTCTACATATAGACTTTGTTAAACATGCACATAGACTTGAGTTTTATCTTGTCTATACATTTGCTCCATGGAAAATAATTACAAAAAACCTAGCGGTATTTTTCTATTGATTATCTACTTCTTTCTACTTACATTAGATTTGTTCTTCTTGTCTAACCCTGCTTATCATCGCTACAGGGCAGGTTCAAAACCATTCCAAATGATTTTTTTGGCCTTCTGGTTTCATAGGAATACGGCCATGGGAATGATTATTCCACCTAATTCATTTTTTTTATTTTTTTGTATTTATACCATTTTGTTCCTGCTTTTGCTATCCGACTTTTGCGCAATCTCGGGATGGAGTAATTTTTTGGTTCATGCTTATTATTTTTTGTACATCCCAATATACTTTTCCTACTTGCTTCTTTTGATCAGTGTAGTGAAAAATGCGAATGAAGAAAAGCGATTGGTTTTTTATGTAAAAAAGATAATCCCTGCTTTTGTAACAGTACTGCTATTGGCTATTCTGGTATTAAAGAAGACAGTTGGGTTTGGCACAGCCTACTATTATTGGTTTCTCTATTTGCATGCCTTAATTATCTCCCTAATGGCATCAGCAGCCGTTAACATGTGGGATTTCAAACAATTAGCAAAATCTCGCTACCTGTTTATTATGAGTATATCCATAATAATCATTACAAATTGCACTTATTGCTTCGATGAGTTGTATTACCACAGACGACATCATATTTTGGATGTATTAGTGGCTTTTGGCAATGGTACTTCTATCATCTTAATGTTGTTAGGCGTGATTAACGTAATAAAATATTGGAGAAACCTGGAGCGCTAATGATAAAGCGTACTATTATCTACCCTGCTTTCTGTTTGCAAAATATAGTTTGAGGAGTTCCTATATCATGAAGCGCTGGTCTCTAAATAAAAACAGTGGACGCATAAGTCTTCAATCATCATTAAGGTGCTCTGCCAAATTCTCAAAAGGTAGCGTCCATAGGTTCATTGCTGAATATAAAAGCACCCAAAAAAAGCATCACAAAGGATACTTTTTTGGGGAAATCACTAAAAAGGGAAAAAGATGTAACTGTTATTGAGTTAGCAGCACTAGAAATTTTCTAATCATTTTTGCGAAAGCTGCGCTCTAGCGTTTCTATTTAATCATTGCTCCTCCACCCTTTTCAAATTATCATCCGGAATTCTGTCAATCAAATAATTATAGGGGTCTATGCCAACTTGGTAGGGCAATTCTTGGGTTCTAAACTTGAATGTATTTTCTTTTTGGTTGAGCTTCAATCGTTTCATCAACAATGGTTTTCCTAGATTTTTTTTGTCAGGGGCAGTAGCAAAAATGCCAATGTCTATAAAATCATTAACCGCAATAGGGGTTTCCTTTCCTAATGAATCTGCCCTAAATTTTTCAGATGATGTAGTTATAGATATCTCATACTCAGTTCCCACTTTTTTATACTTTGCCTCAACAATTCTATTGGAGAACAAGGTGATATTTTCAAACAAATCACTTATTAGGTATTGCAAACTGTCTGGTGTTACTTTTCTAAACGATCTAATTGCCGATAAAGAAGTAGGGTATGGTGGCTCTTTATAAGCAAATGAATCGATTAAAGAGCGTAGCGCCTCGTTCACTTTCGCTTCGCCTATCATTTCTTTCAAGTAATACATTACCACACTGGCTTTTTGATAATGAATATAGGATTGCTGTTCTGTTTTTACAAGTGGGTTTTCAGCTACTAATTCACTGCCTCTTCCCCTTAGATAACGGTTCATTTCATATTTCAGAAATTTTTTCATCTTGTCTTTTCCATACTCTTTTTCCATTACCATCAATGCCGAATACTGTGCAAATCCTTCGCTCATCATTTCACTACCCTGCATCATGGCCCCACAAAGCTGGTGCGCCCAATATTGGTGTCCCATTTCGTGGGCTACCACGTAAAATACTTGATCAACATCATCTTTTGTTACATTCCTTTCATCCAATATAAAACCAATTCCTTCGCTATAGGGCATAGTGCCTGGAAAAGCTTGCGCAAAACTTTGATACCGTGGAAATTCAATAATCCTACATTGCTTGTGATAGTATTTACCGAAGTTTTGGGTGTAATATTCCAATGCTTTTTGCATACTTTTCATCATGTTAGGAACATTATATTCATGTGGTTTGATATAGTACACTTCTAAATCTATACCATTCCATCGTTGCTTTTTCACTTGATATTTTGCGGATATGAAGGAGTAGAAATCAAGCGATTTTTGCTCGAGATGGTAGTTGAAATATTTTTTCCCTACCGAATCCCAAGATCTAATCAAACTGCCTGGTGCAATAGCAATTTGGTCGTTTGCGGTAGTTATAGTAGTATTCATCTCCACCCAATCAGCATCGTTACTAACATAGGGATTGGCTCTTGATGTTAGGTCATCTTCATTTAAAATCGGCATTCTTAAACGCTTGGGCAACTTTAGTTTGGCGCGTTTATTTTTATCCGATATTTCATAATTGTTGTTGTAGCCAAACATGGGCATGAAATCACCATTGTTGAAGAAGGTTCCATTTTGGGTAAGTTGTGTAAAACTCACTTCATTTTCAAACCCTTTGGTCATTCGACTTAGGTCAATTTTTATTTGTATGGAATCATTTGGGGCTAATGGCTTTGCTAATGTGTAAATTCGATATTGTAAACGATCATCATCCAGCTTTAATTTACTGCCTTCAATGTGGATGTTTAACGAGTCTGGTATTGTGGGCAAAGTGAAATGCAGTTCTGTGATGTTTTCATTAGTACGATTTTTTGCCCAAGCTTCTACGCTTGCTTTCATACTTCTTTCATAAGGCAAAATGTCTATGTGGTAGTTATATTTGTAAAATCTAGGCTGCGCAATGTGTTCGTATTTTTTATAGGCTTTTTCATAATCCACCTGGTTGTCTTCCTGTTGTTGTTCCGTATCATAATGGTTCAACACCTTAGTGTTATAGTACACAAAACTGGAACAAACAATAAAGATCAATAGGCAGGCACTAATAGCCCATTTATTCTTATTGAGCAAATTGCTAGCGTTTGTAAGCCGATGGCCAAAGCCGGTTTCTTTACCCCTGATGTAAAAAATAAAAACAACATAACAAACTAAAATGCTAAATAATGTCCAATAAACACTAAACCATATTGTAGATGGAACAAACGGCCCAAAACCATTCATATCGGAATAGGTGACACTGGGGGTGTTCCCAAACTTCACCATATTGGTACTGATTTTCAGTACCTGCCAAATAAACTGATTCAAGATAACAAAGGCCACAAAGGCAAAATAGGCGATGTATCGATTGTTGATGAGGTAATGAAACATCAAAGCAATTACTACTAAAAAAGCAAAGGCAATGAGATCTATTAGTAATAATGATTTAAAATAAACACCCAATTCGTACCGATGATAGCCAAATGCAGTTTGCACGATAACGCCGAGAATAATTGTACAGCTTAAAATGAGTCCTACGGATACAATTAGTGCAATTAACTTAGAAAGAAATAACAAGGATGTTTGGATTGGTGTGGCATCCTGTATTTCACTTATTTTGGCATCACGGTCGCGCCATACAATTACCCCTGAATAGAAAGTGATTATAGCAATTAGGAAAATATAAAAGCCGCCTTTTATCCTGTCAATCACTTCATAGGTTACCGGATATTGTTGTACACCATACTCGCCCGTAAAACTTGTGAGCGATGCAATTAGATTCATTAACCCAATTACTACTATAATTATGAAAGTTGGATTTTTTACAATTGCTTTGGTTTCAAACTTTATCAAATACCATAAACTCGCAAAAGAAAATGTATCGGCAAATGTTGGCACAAATGCATCTACCTGATGAGTGACTACAAATGGGGTTTCTAAAGTTTGTTTTTCCTTCTTGGCAGTAGTGTTTTTTGCAGCAAAAGAAAATTTAAAATAGCATAACCATAATGCCAATAAACTAGTGCTTACCCAAATGATTCTATTGAGCAAAAAGGCTCCTGAAAGTGGTACACCATGTGCGTTCTTTTCGTCAACGGTCATGTATTTTGCAATAATCCCAAGTGGGCGAAAACCAAATGGATCTAAAATATTGGCGAGCCATTCTTTTTCGATATCGCGGGTGAATCCTGACGATACGATATAACCTACCAATAGCAACATGGCTCCCACAAAGGAAACAATATTGCTTCTGTAGATGATGGCTAATATATATAGTATGGCAGATGCAATTATGGTATTGGGAATACCAAAACTGATTATCCCTTGCCAATGCCCACTCCAAATGATTTCACCAAATCTGTTACTATCTGCCCAAGGCATAAATGGTGCTATCAATACCCCAATGGATACTCCTAGCAAGGGCAACAGGGAAATGCAAGCTGCTCCTATAAACTTTCCGAGGTAGTAATCTTGTTTTTTTATGGGTGATGAGAATACGAATTGATACATCCCACTTGAAAAATCTCTGATTGCCGTAGCGTTCATAAATGCGGTTGTCATTAACAGACAAATGAGTGACATTGTGCCATAAAATTGCTGAACCACAAAAGGCGAATTTTTGTGAACACTGCCTATTGCACCACCTAGGGTGATATTGTCAGATGAAACAGCCCCCATCACCAATAAGGTATTGATAAAGAAAAAAATCCAAGTCATGGGCGATGTAAGCCAAAACTTCCATTCGTGTTTGATAAATTTCCACATAGATGGTTAGGTATTTAGTGGTAAGTATTAAGTGGTATGTAGTAAGTTATAAATTAGTGATAGGTTTTAGGTTTTGGCATTACGATGTAATGGAAGAGCAGTAGGAAAAACAATACACTATAATCCATTTAATTGCTTGAATTCCATCTTGAAGCATGATTGAAGTTGTTAGTTCTAAATTTATAAACCCAATCAAAACAGAATCAAAAGAATAATCAACTATCGCTTTACACTCCTTGCCTAAACCCTATTGCTATAAAGCGTTAAATTAATTGATTGAGTTTGGCAAAAAATACATCTTCCAGATTCTCCTCTGCCTTTTGAAAGCCATCGCCAAGTTCTTCTTCAGCAAAAGCATGGATTAATGGTTTTCCGCTTACCAATTTGCTTGAAATAATTTTATACCTATTTTGAAAGTCGGCTAATTCTGTTTTTTCTACCCTTCGCTCCCACACCCTTCCTTTTATCTGATGCAGGGCATCATCCGTATTTCCACTAAACAGCACTTTACCGTTGTTCATGATGGCCATTTGTGTACATAATTCACGAACATCTTGTACAATATGTGTCGATAAAATTACAATTACGTTTTCGCCTATTTCACTTAGTATATTATAAAACCGATTGCGCTCCCCGGGGTCTAATCCTGCCGTTGGTTCATCCACAATCACTAATTTAGGATTACCAATTAAGCATTGCGCTATACCAAACCGTTGCCTCATTCCTCCACTATAGCTACTTACCGCGTTTTTGCGATGCTCGTATAAATTCACCTTGTTGAGTAGGTGGTTTACGATTTCTTTTCGCTCGCTTCCATTTCCAAATCCTTTTAGCATGGCCAAATGATCTAAAAGATCCACTGCCGAGGTTCTCGGGTACACCCCAAACTCCTGTGGTAGGTAGCCCAATACTTTTCTTACTGCTGTTTTATCATTGAGTACATCAATATCACCCAAAGAAACAGAACCACTATCTGCATCTTGCAGCGTTGCGAGCGTGCGCATGAGTGAAGATTTACCTGCGCCATTTGGACCCAGCAAGCCAAACATCCCTTTTTCGATGGTGATAGATACATTGTTTAGCGCGTGTACCCCATTTTTATACTGCTTACTGAGGTTGTTAATTTGGAGAACCATATACTTTTATTTGTAGTTAAATTTGATTGATAGAAAAAATACTTGAGCAATATAATTATTGCACTCGAATTTGTGAGAAAAACCAGCCATTTCGAAACCAAACAGACCTTTTGCAACATTTTTTCACAAACAACCCACTTTGTACTTGTAAACAGGTAAAAATGTTACAACAGCTAACTAATTTTATTTTCTTAACGAATGCTTGTTTTAGTTGTACATTCTTTATTTCGAATATAGGTAAGCATTGGTTTTAGTTAGTCGCCAATCCTTTCCCTAATCAATTTACTTGTGCACAAATTGTAGCAAAGTTGTGTTAGTGAAAATAGGTTAGTGCTTATCATTGTAATAAACGCTTCCAACGATACAAGCTTTTCGCTATAAACAACCAGGTTTTCGAAATTTTGCTTCCTACTTTTTTTCAATTCTCAATTGCTCAATTTGTTCAAGTGACAAATTGGTAATTTGAGCAACAAATTCATTGCTAGAGCCAGCCAAAATCAATTTAAGTGCTACTTCCATTTTTTCTTCTTGTTTCCCCGCAACTCTTTCCATGGTCAGTACTTTCCGGGCAGCTTCTTTGTTTTTTGCCTGGGCTCGTTCTTCGGGAGTTAGGTTTTCAAAACTGATGAGCTCCATCGCTTTTTTAATGCCCTCGTTTTGCAAATTCAATACTGGCCGCTCAGGGCTGTAAATTGATTGGTAAATTAAATCGAGCCAATCTCTGATGGGTTTGGGCGTGTCATTATTGGGATGATTGGGGTTTAAGCAAACAAATTGATGACCATACAAATCCCTTATTTCACCAAGAAGATTTTTAGGATTTAATTGTAACAGCAACACTTCATCCCTCACAGGTCTTCCGTTTCTTTCATTAATCTTATAAGGTGCTGTTAATATAACGATAACGTAAACCGTTCTTTCTATTTGGTATTCTTGGCCACTTTTCTGTTGTTCTGCAATCAGCATTAAGAAATAATGCAAAAACCTATCAAAATGATAATCATATTCTATCCTTTGAATTTCAATACAAACTCTTTTGTCTATGGTTTCTGCAAAAATGTCTAAACTAAAGTCAACAAAGCCAATCTTGGGTTCAAACTTTTTTTCAGTTTCTATTTTGTCTATCTCTATCTCGATACCCAAAACATCCCGAACAAACGCTTTGAGAACTAATTTGTCCGTAAAAGCTTTCTTGAAAATTACCTCATTGTCTAAATTACCTAGCATGGTATAAGAGATTTAAAACTGCTAGCAAATATAATTGTTGGGTTTATCTTTTGTGAAAAGCTATCAAGCACTTGGTGCATACAACCAAATGGACTTTATGGGAATACCCCTTTGCGCTTGCATTCTTTTGCCCAATGGTACTTTTCAGCGAATGTTGCTTGTCGCACACTTGCGCCAACTAGAAGGGCATGCTCAAAGTCTTATTATTTCCTGCCATGCACCCATGTAATGGTTTGACGGGCTTTGTATTTAACGGGCTTACCATTTTGTATGGCAGGATTCCATTTGGGGCTATTTTTTAGTACCCTGATTGCTTCTTCAGTTAGTTTGGGATGGATTGTATCAGCGTTTGTGACTACAATATCAATAATAGACCCATCGCTATCTATGTTATAGGTTACATGTGCTGTTTGAGTTACTTTTTTTACGCCTGTTGGCATGGGAATGAATTTTCCTAGGGCTGCATTAACATGCTCGTCTAGGTACTTTGCCCATGCGGCTTCACCGCCTGGAAACAAGGCTACCCCTTCTTTATCTTTATTGAGGTTCACCACCTTTTTTATTGGGTTGGTTGTTTGCCAAACAGTATCATTTGGGGTTGATTGTGCCTTAGCAGTTATCCCGAATAGGGTAACAATTGCAGCTAAAAAGATTGTTTTCTTCATTTGTGTATATAAAGGTTTAAAAATATTTGCTTATTTAAAAAAACAATGTTAACTAGTATAACTTCATTAAATACTTGTATGTTTTTACCTAGTTATTGATAGCGTGTTATTGAGGAAAAAAAACAATTATTCCATTTGAAAATAGCGGCATTCTCTTTGTATCACAGAGCGTTAAGCGAATATTAAATGCGTAAGACTCATTTACGCTTAGAAAAAATCCAATTACTATTGAGATGATTTACCTGGATTTATCTACTATATAACTTCTTCGCTTCAAGTTGTTTCCAAGTCTCCTAAAGCCAGCATAAATCGGCGACTTTTAAGCGGCACTTTTCAACTTCGCCAACTGTTTCTCAAGCCGTTCAATTTT
>JAIXOJ010000215.1 GCA_027486835.1 Chitinophagaceae bacterium | reverse complement strand
TCAACTTACTCTTTCACAAACCTCCCTTGCCAGCTATTGCTTTCTGTTTTCACTTGCAGGGTGTAACTGCCGTTGGCAAGGTTGCTAATAGGCACAGTTGTTTTATTTTCTCCCATTTGCAAGGCAATGGATAATTGCTTCACTGCTTGCCCAACAGCGTTCACTATTTGCAATACTGCTTTTTCTTTTTTATAGCTGCTGATTTTCACTGTCACTGCCTCATTTGCAGGATTAGGGCTTAAAGTAATAGGTTGTAAGTTATAGGTAGAAGGTAAAATAACCGACACTACTTTGCTGTTGGTGAAACTACCATCCTTATCCACCATTTTCAAGCGGTAGTAGTTGACGCCTTTGTTGGGATTTTTGTCTGTAAACTGATAGTCATTTGCCCCAGAACCAAATGCATTTACAGTGCCTTTTGCAGAAAATGTTTTGCCATCACTGCTTTGTTCTACTATAAAATGGCTGGTGTTTACTTCGGTGGCGGTTTGCCAGTTAAGTGCCACATGCACTACTTCAGAGGATGAGGGCGTGGCTTGGGCAGTGAAGGAGGTGAGGGTTAGTGGGGTGGTGACACTGCCAAACTTGGCTACATAACTTGTTAAATAACCAGCAGTTGGTAATGTAAAATTGCCAGCTGAGTATATATTGCCGCTCGCATCTAAAAGAAGGCTTGATATTCCACTATTAAACAAAGAAGTGTTCGTACCGCCTACTTCACTCCAAGCACTGCCGTTCCATTTGGCTACATACTGTTTTCCCATTCCGTTCCTGAAATATCCTGCTGCAAACAAATTGCCGCTCGCATCAATCGTAATGTAATTAATTGTGCTATCGAAAGTAGAAGTATTCATACCGCCCACTTCGCTCCATACATTGCCATTCCATTTGGCTATATATCGTTTTCCATTACCGTTAGTAAACAATCCTGCTGCATATACATTACCGATCGCATCAGTAACAAGGCTTTTTATTTCACCATTGAACGAAGAGAAGTTGGTACCGCCTCCTAACTTGCTCCAAATGCTGCCGTTGAATTTGGCTACATACTGTTTTCCGTCGTACCAATTCAGACTGTCTGTGAATAATCCTGCCGCATATAGATTGCCAATCGCATCAATGGTGATTTTATTGATAGCATTATTGAAAGTAGAAACGTTCGCACCGCCTACCTCCTTCCAGTTGCTTCCGTCCCATTTGGCAACAAACTTACTTCCTTCCCAACTGGATGAACCGTTCGAGAATCTCCCCGCCGCATACAGTTTGCCGCCCGCATCGGTGATAAGGCTTTTGATTGAACTATTGAAGATTGCAATGTAATTACCGCCTACCGCACTCCAATTGCTTCCGTTCCATTTGGCTATGTACTGATATCCGTAGCTATTCACAAAATCTCCAGCAGCATACACATTACCGCTTGCATCAGTGAGAAGGGTTTTGATATCACTAAATGCAAAGTTAGAAGTGTTAACACCGCCTAACTCAATCCAATTGATACCATTCCATTTTGCTACATATGGGCACCATGATTTATTGCCGTTCACAAATGCGCCAGCAGCATATAGATTGCCGCTTGCATCGGCGACAAGACTATTGATTTGTCTGTTAAAAATAGAAAAGTTGACAACTCCTAATTCGCTCCAGTTGCTGCCGTTCCATTTGGCTACATAGCTATTATTATAGTGGCCCGAGAAATCCCCAGCCGCTAACAGATTGCCGCTCGTATCGGTGGTAAGGGACCAGATCCAGAAATTAAACGTAGAAGCGTTGGTGCCGCCGAGTTCGCTCCAACCGCTGCCGTCCCATTTGGCAACATAATATTTCCCGATATCGTTCTTAAACCATCCAGCCGCATACATATTTCCATTCATATCAGTGGTAATAGACCAGATAACATCATTGAAAGTAGATGTATTCTTTCCGCCAATCTCGCTCCAAATACTTCCGTTCCATTTGGCTACGTATTTTTTTCCTTTAGAGTTTACGAAATCTCCTGCCGCATAGAGATTGCCGCTCGTATCTGTCAATAGATTAGTTATTCCATAATAGCCGCCATAGAACGAAGAGGTATTCGTACCTCCTAATTCGCTCCATTTGCTTCCGTCCCATTTTGCTACATATTCTAATTGGCCGTTATCAAATCTTCCAGCAGCATATAAATTGCCGTTAGCATCTGTGACGAGGCTATTGATCTCTTTATTAAACGTAGATGCGCTTGTACCGCCTACCTCGCTCCATGCAATCCCGTTCCATTTGGCTACATACCATTTTCCATTGAGATTTTTAAAATGTCCTGCTGCATATACATTGCCGCTCGCATCAGTGGTGAGGGTAATGATCCAACCATTAAATGTAGAATTGTTGGTGCCGCCGAGTTCGCTCCAACTGCTGCCGTTCCATTTGGCTACATACCGCTTCCCATTGCTGTTGGTGAACTCGCCAGCGGCATACAGATTGCCGCTCAAATCAGTTGTTAAGAAATTGATTTTGCCATTAAATGTTGTATCGTAAGCACCACCTACAACACTCCAGTTGCTACCATCCCATTTTGCTACATACCTATATCCGTAAGCATCTCCAAAATTTCCTGCCGCATACAGATTGCCACTTTTGTCTTTTGTGAAACATTGGATTGTACCTAAAAAAACTCCTGCCTCTGGATAATTGCCCATAGGAGCCCATTGCCCTTCCACAGAGCTTGTTGCTATAAAACACAAAGCCATCAAGCCCACCAAAACCTGCATAACATTCTTTTTCATGGTTCACTTATTTACAAATTCATCTAGTTGTTTGAATTGCGATGTTAGGGATTTTTTGGGGAAATGGGTATTTGGTGTTTTGCCATTAAAAAAGGCTGAGCTTGGTAGCAACAGCCTTTCAATTAGGTAGAAATCCTATTTTATTTATTCGGTTGGGTCTGGGTTAGGTTCATTTCCTTCTTCGCCTTTTTTCTTGTTGGCATCCTTTCTTCCTTGGCGGACGGCTAATAGGTTAGCAAAATATTTTCTGGTGGTGTTTATTATCGTTAACACCTTAATAAATTCTTCTGTTCCCCTTAGTCTTGCATTGTACAATACATACCCTACAAAATCATTGTATCGCTCTGTCAATTTTTTTCTAGCTAATTGGGAGTCAAAATATTCTTTGCCCACTTCCCCTTTTAACCGAATACCAAAAATGTCTTTGAAACTGTTGTTATCCCTTTTTAAACGGTTAACATATCTGCCTAACCCTATCAAGGCAACATCGTCGCTATAGACAGGGCCTTCACAATCATTTACCATATTATCTATGGCGTTGCTTTCTTTCTCGTAGTTGTATTTTGCAATTCGAATACCCCCATAACTAACAAACAATGTTTCCAAACGCTTAGCAGCCTTAATTTCTTCTTCCACATCGCTTTGTGTACCTAAATGGATAGCTGTGCCAAAAGCAAAAATAGACCCATCTCTTTTGTCATCTGAATTGGCTACTTCTTCGGTAAACTCGTTTTTGGTCACTTTCACCATTCCCTTATCGAAAGCAGCCGTTTCATCATTCACTTGTTTTATTCCTGCTATTAAAGTAGGGTCTGTAATGAAATCGTCTGGCAAATCCCCAATCGGCTCAAATTGGTCTTTAATAAATTGCCCCAATTCTAATAGGCCAAGGTTGGATACTTGAAGTTCAACAAGTTCTAATTCCATAAAAAACTTTTTTTAAAATGATCATAGAAACGCTCATGAGCGAATGTATATAACTGGTAAATCAGCTTTATTTGGCGAAGCCAACTTTTATAAACTTTTAAGAATTCCCTGGCTGATAAAGGAAGAAAAACCACTTTTTCTTTACAAAATATAGGTAAATCACCGCTCCCAAGCCTCCGTTTGCCTGCTGCCAATTGTCGGCAGACCGTCCGAGCCTCGGATAGCCCTTTTCCAATTGGCGGCAGGCTGTTCGAGCCTCCGATGGCCTCCAATCCAATTGGCGGCAGCCCATCCGAGCCTCGGACAGCCCCAATCCAATTGGCGGCAGGCCGTCTGACCCTCCGATTGCCTCCAATCCAATTGGCGGTCGGTTGTCCGAGCCTCCGATGGGTTCCAAGACAATTGGCGGGAGGCCGTCCGAACCTTGAATGGGCAGGTAATCATTGGTAAGGGGGATTCCGTACTTCTAGAAAATTCAAACATCCCGAAAGTTTTAAACTTTCGGGATGTTGAACTGAGCAGGAGGTTAGTAAACGGTTTACTCCCATTATTGGATACCATAAAAAAAGCATTGCCAAAAAAGTAATGGCAATGCTTTATTAGCGGTATATGTATCACTATTAAAAACTAGCTGACAGTGCTAATGGTCTTCATGGCCGTCATAGCGTCGCGCAAAACGGCGCCTACTTGTTCAATTTGATGGCTTCTAATGATTTTGTTTACGGCAATTAGTTCACGGTTATCCACGCTGGCATCTATGCCATCATTGAAGTTTTTGCCGATTACATCTGTATCAATTGTAGCCATAAAATCGGCTAATAATGGTTTACATGCATGGTCAAAAAGGTAACAACCGTATTCTGCAGTGTCGGAAATAACCCGATTCATCTCAAACAATTTTTTTCTGGCGATAGTATTAGCGATCAATGGGGTTTCGTGCAGCGACTCATAATAAGCAGATTCAGCCTTGATGCCCGATTGTACCATGGTTTCAAACGCCAACTCTACCCCAGCTCTTACGAATGCTACCATCAATAAGCCATTATCGAAGAAAGCTTGTTCGCTGATTTTTTCAGTGGTAACGGGCGTTTTTTCAAAAGCAGTTTCGCCCGTAGCAGCGCGCCAAGTCAATAAATTCTTGTCGTCATTTGCCCAATCTTCCATCATGGTTTTTGAAAATTCACCACTCATAATGTCGTCCTGGTGTTTTTGAAACAAAGGGCGCATGATGGTTTTTAGTTCCTCAGAAAGTTCAAAAGCTTTGATTTTGGCGGGATTGCTCAATCTGTCCAGCATTGCCGTGATACCGCCATGCTTTAAGGCTTCTGTAACCACTTCCCATCCATATTGTATCAACTTGGCAGCATAACCAGGTTCAATGCCCTTAGCTACCATTTTGTCAAAACAAAGGATAGACCCTGTTTGCAACAATCCGCAAAGAATGGTTTGTTCGCCCATTAAGTCTGATTTCACTTCAGCTACAAAGGATGATTTCAACACCCCAGCACGGTGGCCACCTGTGCCAGCTGCATACGCTTTTGCCCATTCCCAACCTTTACCTTCTGGGTCGTTTTCTGGATGTACGGCAATAAGTGTAGGTACGCCAAAGCCCCTCAAATATTCTGCACGCACTTCAGAACCTGGACATTTTGGTGCAACCATTATTACAGTGATGTCTTTTCTTATTTGCATCCCCTCTTCCACAATATTAAAACCATGGGAGTAAGAGAGGGTTGCACCTTGTTGCATCAACGGCATAATAGCGCTCACCACTGCCGTGTGTTGCTTGTCGGGGGTAAGGTTAATTACTAAGTCAGCAGAAGGAATCAACTCCTCGTAAGTGCCCACCGTAAATCCATTTTCTGTAGCATTTTTCCAAGATGCCCTTTTAGCGTCAATGGCTTCTTTTCTTAGAGCGTAGGCTACATCAAGTCCAGAATCGCGCAGGTTTAAGCCCTGATTCAAGCCTTGTGCGCCACAGCCCACAATCACAATTTTTTTACCGTTTAGTGCGTGGACACCATCAGCAAAGTGGTGGCTGTCCATAAATTCACATACACCCAGTTGATTCAATTTTTCTCTTAAAGAGAGTGTGTTAAAATAATTAGCCATAATAATGATTCATGCATTTGCTTACTCATTTTGATATTATTTGTGAGTAAGGTATTTTTAAAAAATTATTGAGAAATGATAAGTACTTTTTTATAAAGAGTTGGTAGAAGTGGCAATGATTAAAAGTGGATTGACAATTCTAACAGCAAATAAGGGTTGTGAATTATTGTAGTAATCCAAAGTATTGAGTGATGTACTGTTATTGAAACTTCCAAAACCTAGCATTAGATTGTCAACAAAATTTTAATTCATTTCCAAAAGCGGACGTACGACGGGGTAAAAAACAATTATAAAGTATTACACAATTGCGGGGGAAAACTTATGTTCTGATAAAGAATAGTTGTTGAAAACAGCAATTAATTCAATTTTATTTTCATCATCAGTTCCTTCCATCTGGATTAAAAGCTGCTGAAATTTTGAAATGTCTTGATGATCGAATCTTAATTGAGCAACCGCTTTAAAGCCAAGTACTTTCCTCAAATTGGCATACTCCACTTTTCTATTTAGTACAGAAATATTTGTTTCGAAAAGGTACCCCTTAAATGATAAAACAATAGCATTATGGTCCAACTCATTTTCAAAGGCAAGCTTAATTAAATCGATACCCTTTTGAATTTCAACCAACTTAAACCCCGTAATTTTTTTTTCTAGTTCCATAATAATTTCAGGCCATTTAATTCTTTAACAAATTCGATTTTACCATTGTGGAAGATAGTATTTTCAAAATAATCTTCGTTTCTTAAAATTATTGATAATTCCCATTCAGTTATGTTATCACAACTCGCAGCTTCTTCATATCCATTTTCAAATCCAGCTTTTGCTTTTTGCAAATCAACTCCATTCATATTGAAAATAAAGATTCCATTTTGCTTAGAAATCTCTATGAATACCTGCATTAATTGATTTCCAGATGATAAACTAGGAGAGATTCCCAAACCAAACCCTTCATCGAACATTGAAAATGCATGAATTGATTTACTAAAGGTCTCCAAATATTCATCTGCTTTTCCAAAAGAAAATTTAACTGCATCAATATTTTTGAGTTTTTGAACAAACCCCATAAAAGAAAACCATTAGTGTAATGAATTTCTAACCATTATTTACTTCTAACTACATACTAAAAACCTCGCTCCGCTTACCCAAAAATTCGTTTTGCGAAACATCATTGGCGGGCTGGTAGGCTTCAAATTCCCTTAGTTTATCGTGAAAGCCACTACTGGCTTTTATGATGGCCACACGTGCACTGCGAACAAATTCTATAAGGCCATAAGGCGCCAATGCATGGATTAATCCCTCGGTTTCTTGTCGATGACCCGTAGTTTCAAAAATGATATAGTCCTGCCTAATGACCACTGCCCTTGCGCCAAACTGGCGAAGCAACCTTTCTACAATTACTTTTTCGGTAATTACATCTGTAGGTACTTTATACAAAGCCAACTCTTGCCATACAATTTCTTCGTTGGTGTTAAAATAAGCCTTTAATACTTCTACCTGTTTTTCAATTTGGCGGCAGAGTTTTTTAACCACATCTTCTGTTTCATTAATCACTATCGTAAATCGATGAATTCCTTCCGCCTCGGAGGGAGAGGTGTTAAGACTTTCAATATTAATTTTTCGTCTCGAAAAAATTATGGCAATACGGTTTAATAGACCTACTTGGTTTTCGGTGTAAACGGTAATGGTATATTCCTGTTTACCATCTAAACTAGGAGGGGCTGCACTTGCCGCACCCCCTTCTAGGGCGGTGGGGGCATATTGTATCGGGGCGAGCGTATGACTCATGGTGATTGGTTATATGGTATGCTTTGATTTTTTAAAGTTGATAATCTCTGTTAGCGTGTGTTACAATTCTTCTTTGCTAAGAATGATTTCAGAAACGCCTCTGCCCTGGGGCACCATTGGGAAAACATTGTCTTCCTTGGCCACCATTACTTCTAATAAATAAGAATTAGGGTGGTGAAGCATGGTTTCAAGTGCAGCTTTAAGGTCTGTTCTTTGATCGATAGAAGAACCCTCTATTCTATAAGCTTTAGCCACCATCACATAATCGGGGCTTTGGATGTCCACAAACGAGTAACGCTTGTCATGAAACAGTTGCTGCCATTGACGTACCATGCCTAAGAAACGATTGTTAAGAATTAGAATTTTCACGTCCACGCCTGTTTGCATGATGGTGCCCAATTCCTGGATGGTCATTTGTATGCCGCCGTCGCCAATGATGGCCACAACAGTTCTATCTGGCGCACCAAATTTTGCCCCAATAGCTGCTGGTAGTCCAAAACCCATGGTTCCCGCACCACCAGAAGTGATATTACTTTTCGATTCATTAAACTTAGCATAACGGCAAGCCACCATTTGGTGTTGACCCACGTCGGTTACAATAATGGCATTGCCCCCCGTTAATTCATTCAATACCCGCATCACCTCTCCCATAGTTATTTCGCCAATAGCGGGGTTGAGCTCTTTATGAATTACTTTGTCTGTTTCTTTTTGGCCTAAGTCTCTAAACTGCTTGATCCAATCCGTATGCTTTGCAGGCTGAATCAATTGCGTAAGCAGGGGAAGTGTTTCTTTACAATCGCCCCATAGCGGTACCGTAGTTTTTACGTTTTTGTCTATTTCAGAAGGGTCGATGTCTAGGTGAATCACTTTTGCCTGTTTGGCATATTTATCCAAACGCCCCGTAACTCGGTCGTCGAATCGCATGCCCACAGCAATGAGTACATCGCATTCATTGGTTAATACATTAGGGCCATAATTGCCATGCATACCCAGCATACCCACGTTTTGCGGATGGTCAGTAGGTAATGCACTTAACCCTAAAATAGTCCAAGCAGCGGGGAGGCCTCCTTTTTCAATAAATGCTTTGAACTCCAGTTCCGCCTCTCCCAAAATAACCCCTTGACCAAAGATGACAAAAGGTTTCTTGGCTTCGTTAATGAGTGCAGCAGCTTGTTCCACATAGGATTGTCTAACAATAGGCTTAGGCCGATAGCTGCGTATATGATTACAAGGTAGATAGCCTTTATAGTCAAATTTTTGCAATTGAGCATTCTTGGCTATGTCAATCAACACGGGGCCAGGGCGACCAGTTCTTGCAATAAAGAATGCCTTAGCCATTATTTGGGGTATTTCAGCAGCATCGGTTATTTGGTAATTCCATTTCGTAACCGGCGTGGTGATGTTAATGACATCCACCTCTTGAAAGGCATCTGTACCCAATAAATGCGCAAACACTTGGCCCGTAACACAGACCAATGGGGTACTATCAATCATGGCATCTGCCAACCCAGTAACCAAGTTAGTAGCACCGGGGCCGCTAGTGGCAAAAACCACCCCCACTTTTCCCGAGCTTCTGGCATAGCCTTGCCCTGCGTGAATGCCGCCCTGTTCGTGACGGACCAATACATGCTTTAACTTATCATGATAGTCATACAATGCATCGTAAATGGGCATAATGGCCCCGCCTGGATACCCAAAAATGGTATCCACACCCTCTGCAATAAAGGCTTCTAGCACCGCCTGTGAACCTGAGATGGTGGTACCAGCTTTATTATTCCAAACGCTCGCATCCGCTAAAGAGGAATGGTTGGTAACCGTCTTTGGTTCGTCTATAATTAATGTTGATTCCATATGACTATATATTAATTAGTTGAAATTATTTTTCACTCACAACAAAAGTTACTTGTTGACATTCACGTTCAGTGTTGGGAACATTGTATTTAATAGCAGGTGACCAATTAGGACTTTTCTTTAACACCCTGATAGCCTCTTCTTTTGTACCATATCCAGGATCATTACTAGTATAAAAATTAGACAGTTCCCCTTTTTCATTTACTGTAAAATAAACATACACAGTATATCGTCCAACTGGTGCCCCTTTTTTGCCAGGCAGATCGCCTTTGAGATGCGTTTCTAAATAAGTCTTCCATCCTTTATGACCTCCTTTAAAAGCAGCTGATTTAATAAAAGTATAGTTTGGGATTAATTTACCCGACTCATCAAAGCCATCACCTACATACGCCAATAGATTACTATCCCATTTGGTGCGAGCTTTTAATTTTTTATTTTCATAGAACGAGTAAGCTACATTATTAGTATCGTTTCTAATTGATATGGAGTCTTTAACCTGGCCAGTTTTGTAATAATATAAAGTAGTGTTTGATTTAGCCAAAGTGTCAAAATAGTTATGCTTCAATATATTTCCAAGGCTATCATAATCATAGTCAAAAAGGGTAATTCCCTTACTATCAATATAAGAAGAGTCAAGTTTTAATCCATTTTCAAATCGCCTCACAAAAAGGCCATAGCCCCTTGTAAAATTTGTATCAGAAAAAGTGGAAACACAAAAAAGTTTATTAGAGGGCAGATAGCGAGAGGTACACAAATAAAGTGTATCCACTTTTTTGAACTCTGTATAAAAGCGTGCAAATTGTTTTATTGTAGGATGCCAAAGTGTATCATAGTATTTAACAATAACCCCTTCTTGCGCCGAAACGCTTAGAACGGTTACTATCATAAAAAATGTAAACAATGATTTCATCCTTTGTTATTTATCAGTTTTTAAATCCTATTCTTTCTCTATTTTCCCAATTATCTTCTAATGCTTTGGCGGATAACAGTTTATCCAGCACGGAATCAATCTGTACTAGCTGTTCATCATGGTTGTCAATTCGTTGGCCGAGTTCGTGTAGCTTTTCTATAATTTCTCCATATTGATTTGTAAACTTTTTCAACTCAATAAAAGCTCTTACAATGGCAATATTCATGTGTATGGCCTTTTTTCCATTAAGTACACTTGCCAGCATCGTAACTCCATGTTCTGTGAAAGCATAAGGTTGAGCGTCTTTTCTTCTTCTGTTTTTTGATGTGGTCGCAATTTGCGACCACATCAAAATTGTTATTAAACCCATCATTACGCAATGAAGTAATCATACCGTTTAGATTGCTATCACTTTACTTTATGTGGTCACAATTTGTGACCATGTATAATTTTTCATTCCCAATTTTCATTTTTGTATTTGCAATCTCATTAAGCTCACTGATTCTTTATTCTTAGTTCAAACTACATTTCATTTTTGGGGGCTAATTATTTACAACGAATGTTAACGTTTGACGCATCCGATGCTTTATTGGTTTACCGTTTTCAATGGCTGGTTTCCACTTGGGACTACCCTTCCTCCAACAAATTCAGGTTCTATTGTTACAGTTTCTGTTATCGTTATTCCAATACGAATGTTATTGGCTGTCTGGCTCTATATTTTACAGGTTCATTGTAGAGTATGGCGGGTTTCCAACGAGGACTTTTATTGATAACCCTCAAGGCTTCTTCTTTCGTGCCATACCCAGGATCATTTTCCGCTCTGGCCATTGATATTTTACCATTTTTGTCAACGAGAAAATTTAGCATAACCTTGTATCTACCAATGGGAGCTTTGTTTTTATTTGGGGTATTAGATTTCAGATTTTTCTGTAAGAAACTAACCCATCCTTCCATTCCTCCATCGAATTCTGCTTCCTTATGAAAAATATAATTGGGTATCACTTGGCCGTTTTCATCATATCCAATTACCGAACTTTCTTTCATTCCATCTTTCAAGTAAGAATACACTCGTTCAACCCCATTTTCATAGTAATCGTGTAATTCAAAATAATTACCAATTCCATAGGTTACATGCTGTAGTAATTTACCAGTTTCGTAGTATGTATAGCCATACATTATTTTTCCAGTATCATTAGAAAATGAAGAATCTTTTAGCTTACCGCTTTCATAGTATTCCAACGCTAAGCCAGAATACTTTCCCCAGTTACTGTCTAGATAAGTTGCCGTACTCAGCAATTTTTTTGAAGGCCAGTAGTACTTGATTCTTTGATAAGTCAGACGATTTGTTTTAGTAGTTTCTTGGTAGTAACTAGCGGAAGCTGCATCACATGGCAAGTTTAAATCGTCAAAATATTGCCCTTTCACCTCTTGGCCAAAGCTCCAATAGGCACAACTTAAAAACAGGAAAAAAAAACGAATCTTCATACTACTATGTGGGTATATTAATCTAGAAACAACAAATGGGTATCTGAAAATTAGAAATGCATATTGCTATACAATAGGGATTTAAGTTACCATTTCCTCTTTCTTTTTGAATCATCAAAATAGAGTCTTGTTGAATTTACACCTCATCCGTTACACAACCCTCGCTCGCATCTTTCACACAATGTGCGTACCTAAAAAGTAATCCTTTGGTCGCTTTTAAGGGTGGTTGAATCCATTTAGCCCTACGTTCAGCTAAAATTTCAGCGGATACTTTGAGGTTGATGGTATTATTTACGGCATCTAATTCAATAATGTCATCATCTTGGACTAGCGCAATAGTGCCACCTACATACGCCTCGGGGGTAATATGCCCTACCACAAATCCATGCGTGCCCCCACTGAAACGCCCGTCAGTGATTAAAGCCACTGATTTTCCTAATCCTGCACCAATGATGGCACTAGTAGGTTTTAGCATTTCTGGCATTCCCGGCCCCCCTTTTGGCCCAACATAGCGAATGACTACTACATCGCCCGCTTTTACTCTCCCCGATTGAATACCCGAGATGAGTTCTTTTTCTCCATCAAAAACTCGTGCAGGCCCTACAAATTTTTCCCCTTCTTTACCGCTTATTTTGGCCACACTGCCTTTTTCTGCCAAGTTCCCATAGAGAATTTGAAGATGTCCGGTGGCTTTGATGGGGTTTTCTAATGGGTACAATATTTTTTGGGTCTCAAAATCAATGTCAGGCACTGTAGCTAAATTCTCTGCCAAGGTTTTGCCCGTTACGGTTAAACAGGTACCATCAAGTAATCCCTTGCTAAGTAGGTATTTCATTACCGCAGGAACGCCGCCGTGTTCGTGCAAGTCCTGCATCAAGTATTTACCGCTTGGTTTAAAATCGGCCAATACAGGAATGCGATTGCTTACCGCTTGTACATCATCTTGGGTTAATGGAATGTCCACGCTTTTGGCCATGGCAATTAAATGAAGCACTGCATTGGTACTGCCCCCCAACACCATGATAACCACCAATGCGTTTTCAAAAGCAGCGCGGGTCATGATGTCTTTGGGTTTAATATCTCTTTCTAGTAACAATCGGATGGCTTTTCCTGCTGCTTGACATTCGATGTCCTTGGCTTCGCTAATTGCTGGATTAGACGATGAAAAAGGCAAACTCATACCCAATGCTTCAATTGCCGCAGCCATCGTATTAGCTGTGTACATGCCTCCACAAGCGCCTGCACCAGGGCAACTATTCATTACAATGCCTTTGAAATCGGCTTCGCTCAAGTTGCCCGCTATTTTTTGACCTAATGCTTCAAATGCAGATACAATGTTGAGGTCTTGCCCTTGGTAATGTCCTGGCGCAATGGTGCCACCATACACCATAATGGCAGGTCTGTTTAAACGACCCATTGCGATAACAGAACCGGGCATGTTTTTGTCGCATCCAGGCACGGCTATCACAGCATCGTAATACTGTGCACCGCACACCGCTTCTATGCTGTCTGCAATAATGTCGCGGCTTACGAGGCTGTAGCGCATACCGTCAGTACCATTACTAATTCCGTCGCTCACACCAATGGTATTGAAAATTAGCCCCACCAAATCATTTTCCCAAACGCCTTTCTTAATGGTTTTCGCCAAGTCGTTTAGGTGCATGTTGCAGGTATTACCATCCCATCCCATACTGGCAATTCCTACCTGAGCTTTTGCTAAATCTGTATCTGTTAAGCCTATCCCATACAGCATTGCCTGCGCTGCTGGCTGGGTAATATCCTGCGTTACTGTTTTACTGTATTTATTTAGTTCCACTTTTTTAATGCTTAATTGTGAGTGATTTGAATTATCTTAAGGTTAAAATGGTTGGTACTCATTATTAATGCTTAGTTCTAGTTATCAACAGCAATATGTCCCTTCTAAGAACCAAACGCATTCTATAAAACGTTCCATTTGGTTTAGACCTGACAGGTTTTAAAAACCTGTCAGGTCTAACTCGATTCTTCAACTCAAATTCTAGGTTACTACATATTTGCGTATCTATTAAGGGATTAACGCCGAATTACGTTCCCCTAGATTACCGTTGATTTTCTAAGTTCAATATTTTCATGATTCACTTGGTCGGTTATTTTATGACCAACATAATCAGCAATTAATTCGCCTAGGGTAGAAGTGAAATAAAAATTAATGGGGTCAATGTCTTTGGTCACAAATCGATTGCTGAGAGTCCATGACACCGCTTCACGAACTCGTTTTGCTTCTTCATGCAATCCAAAAAAGTCCAACATCATGGCTGTAGAAAGTATCGAACCAATAGGATTGGCAATATCTTTTCCCGCAGCTTGTGGATAGGAACCGTGTACTGGTTCGAAAAGGGCGGTGGTATGTCCCACAGACGCTGATGGTGCTAAACCAATAGATCCGCTTAATACACTGGCTTCATCGCTGATGATATCGCCAAACATATTCTCTGTAAGTACCACATCAAATTGTTTTGGATTCAGAATCATTTGCATGGCCGCATTGTCCACAAATATGTAGTCCACTGTTACATCAGGATAGGATGCCGCCACTTGCTGCACCACTTTTCTCCACAAGCGGGACGATTCTAGCACGTTGGCCTTATCCACCAAGGTCACTTTTTTTCTGCGCAACAAAGCATCTTTGAAAGCTAAATGTGCAATACGCTCTATTTCAAAAGCACTGTAGGTGCAGGTGTCGGTTGCAGAAAGACCGTCTTTGCTAATTTCTTTTTTGCCAAAATAAATACCGCCTGTAAGCTCCCTATAAATTACCAAATCAACCCCTTGCAAAAAAGATTCTTTTAGTGGGGATAGGTGTACTAGTGATGGATAAATGGTGGTAGGACGAATGTTGCAATACAATTGTAACGCCTTTCTGATGCCCAATAAACCTTGTTCTGGGCGCACTTTAGAATTGGGGTCGTTATCATATTTTGGATCGCCCACTGCACCTAGTAATACCGCATCGCTACTGATGCAGATATCGATGGTTTCTTGTGGCAATGGTTCGCCAGTTTTATCAATGGCCACTGCCCCCATGAGGCAGGGAGCATACTCGAACTCGTGCCCATAATGTTCAGCTACTGCGTTAAGTACTTTAATTGATTGGTTGGTTACTTCTGGGCCTATTCCGTCTCCAGCAATAATGGCAATTTTCTTTTTCATGTAATGACAATTTTTTTGGGTTAATAGTGGGGTTGTAGCAGCACTCAATCCCTAGAATCGTTTCTTTTAATGGTAGAAACCCCCTATGTTTAGTAATGGGTTAAAGTAATTAGTTAAGTAGGAAATATTTACGCCGACAAAAGCAGTTTCCAATGAAGCAATCGTTAATGGGCCATTGCGTCGGCCACTATTTTCATACTTTCTGGTATCATTTGGTGCAAATCATTATCAGCTACTTCTTTTTTACTATCTGCTACCTGCAAGAATAATTCATAAAGCGTATCAATTTCATCTCTGGTAAATTGATAGCCCAATTTGTGTAACCTAAACGCTAAAGCACTGCGACCACTTCTCGCTGTAAGAACAATCTTTGACAGGTCTGCACCTACTTCTGATGGAGCAATAATTTCGTAGGTGGTTGCTTCTTTTAAAAAGCCATCTTGATGAATACCGCTCGAATGGGAGAAGGCATTTGCCCCCACAATGGCCTTGTTTGGCTGAGTAGGCACCCGCATGGTATCGCTTACTTGTCGGCTGAGGGGATATAGTAATTGACTATTTACGTCGGTATATAAATCAAGTTCTTTGTGTTGCTTAATAATCATCACTACCTCTTCTAAGGAAGTGTTGCCAGCACGCTCGCCCAATCCATTGATGGTGCATTCTATTTGGCGTGCACCGTGGGCTACTCCTGCAATAGAATTAGCGGTAGCCAACCCTAAATCGTTGTGGCAATGACAAGAAATAATGGCTCTGTCAATATTGGATACATGATTTTTTAGGTAGGCAATAATGGCACCATATTGATGCGGCAAACAATATCCAGTAGTGTCTGGAATATTCACCACGGTTGCGCCCGCGGCAATCACTTTTTCAATTAGTAAAGCCAAAAAAGACAAATCTGCCCTTCCTGCATCTTCTGCATAGAACTCCACATCGTCCACAAAGTTTTTAGACAACTTAACTGCTTTTACCGCTCGGTCTATTATATCTTCTCTAGTGGTGTTGAATTTGTATTTGATGTGTATGTCCGATGCCCCGATGCCCGTATGTATTCTTGGGCGAACGGCTGGTTTCAGAGCGGCAGCGGCCACTTCAATGTCTTTTTGAACGGCACGCGTGAGGCCGCAAATGGTGGCATTTTTAATGATTTTTGAAATTTCGTGTACACTTTCAAAATCGCCAGGAGAGGATATGGGAAATCCTGCTTCAATGATGTCAACCCCTAGTTGCTCTAAGGAAAGGGCTAATTCAATTTTTTCTTTGGTATTTAGTTTACAGCCCGGCACTTGCTCGCCATCTCTAAGTGTGGTATCGAAAATGTGTATCTTATTGTGCGACATGTAGAGGTAGATTGATATTTCGTTTATTAAAAAGTTCAGGTAAAATAAGAGTTGCCATTATCCGCTTTATCTTATTGAAATTATACTGTAGCAACAATTTCATTTCCCTTCATAAAAAAAAGCTAGACCAGCACGAACAAACATAATCGCTTAAAATTTGAAATTAAGTCAAAATAGGCTTTATTTTACGCTGTATAAATAAGGCCTGTTTTTCTAAAACGCTTACTCAGCAAGGCTTTCAACCAAAACCGATTACAATGCCTAATAGAAGTACTGACAATTTGTTTCAGCTGGTAAAATCGCTTCAAAAGGGAGAGAAGCGCAATTTTAAATTGTATGTACAGCGGAATGCTTCTGATGATAACCTCAAAATCATCTCGCTTTTTGATGCCCTTGATAAGATGCATGAATACGACGAAACGGTGTTACTCAAAAAAATTCCGAGCTTATCAAAATTGCAGTTGTCTAACACGAAGGCACACCTCTACAAACAAATATTGAGCAGCCTACGCTTGCTAAAAGACGACGACAATATCGATTTACAACTGCATGAGCAAATGGACTTTGCCAAGATTCTGTATAACAAGGGCTTGTACTTGCAAAGCTTAAAAGTGTTGGACAGAATCAAAGAAACCGCCAAAGCCCACCATCAAATTACGTTTCAAATGCAGGCTATCATTTTTGAAAAGAAAATTGAAACCCTGCACATCACTAGAAGTATTGGCAACCGATCTGATGCGTTGAGCATTGAAACCGACACCATTAATACCCAGCTATATTTTATAGGGAAACTTTCAAACCTTGCCCTTCAACTATATGGGTGGTATATAGAGCATGGTCACGCAAGAGACAACAAAGACGTACATGCAATCAAGGCATTTTTCCAAACAAACTTGCCTGTTTACCACTTTGAAGATTTGGGTTTTTATGCTAAACTGTATTTGTATCAATCTTATTGCTGGTATGGATTTATCCAGCAAGACCTTTTGATGTATTACCGATACACAAGCAAATGGGTAAGCCTATTTGACGAAGCACCTGCAATGAAATCCATTGAACCAGGGCAATATATACGGGGATTACACAACCTATTAAGTGCGCATTTCAACCTAAATAATTACGACCGTTTTGCGCAAGAACTAGCGAGGTTTGAATCTTTTGCAGCCTCGCCAGCAGCAACCAATACCCAAAATGCAGCCATCCAAACCTTTGTGTATTTACACCTTGGCAAAATAAACAAGCACTTTTTAGAAGGCAGTTTCACCGAAGGGCTAGAACTCGTACCCCATATTGAAGAGAAATTAGAAGAATACTTGTTGCACCTAGATAAGCATCGCGTGTTGGTGTTCTATTACAAGATTGCCTGCCTTTATTTCGGCAGTGGCAACAACGAAAAAACCATTGATTACCTGAACAAAATCATTCACTGGAAAGTGAGTCTGCGTACAGACCTACAATGTTATGCCCGCTTATTGCACTTGATTGCCCATTACGAATTGGGCAATTTTGAATTGCTGGAATATTTAATCAAATCGGTTTATCGGTTTATGGCTAAAATGAACAGCCTAAGCACGGTGGAAGAAGAGGTGTTTAAGTTTATCAGAAAATCTTTTTCCTTATCGCCCCAAAAACTTATTCCTGCCTTTAAACAATTGAAAGAAAAGCTAGAAAAGCTAGAGTCTAACCCGCTGGAAAGTCGCTCGTTTATGTATTTAGACATCATTGGCTGGCTAGAAAGTAAAATAAAACAAGTGCCTGTTCAGGAAATTCGAAAACAACGGTTCTTGGATAGAAAGCGAGCGAAGTCGTGAGGAATTGTAGGAATGTAATGTCTATTTAGGGGGAGATGTTAGGCTATAGAATCTCTCCTTTACTGATAGTTGAGATTTCCTAATGTTATTTCCCGTTAAGCCTACCATTAATGCTCGGTGTTGCGTAGTTAGGAAGCAGCAGTACGAGCGAGGATCAACTATTTTTTATTTAAAATCTTCAATTATATTCGCTTCAAAATCGGAAAAGATGAGTGCATTAGAACTAAAGGTGTATGAAATTTTTTAAATCTAGGTTTTCTGAACAAGAAGCTACCACCCTGCTTGAGTTGCTAGAAACAAAACAGGAACAAAAATATCAAGAGAAGAAAGATGTCTTGGCAAATAAAGAGGATATCGGTCATCTCCGTAAAGAAATAGCTGTATCAAAATCAGACCTAATCAAGTGGATGTTTATTTTTTGGATTGGTCAAATAGCAGCTATGATAGGGTTGGTAGTTTTGTATATTAAGAAATAAGCATTTGCCAAAATATAGCAAGCGAATAAATAACCATATACTATAACTTCTTTGCGTATTGATTCTGGAAAGAAACAATCATCCTTATTCTAATGACAGATTGAGGGTATTTTCCACGCAAAGTGCGCAAAGTTTCTTTAGCAAAGAAGACACAAAGACTAGGAAGACAAATAGAGTCGTTTTTTACAAGCTTCTAACTGAGTTTACCAGAAATGAAGGTTGGTGTTGATTAATTAGTGAGCATCGCAATTGGGTGATTCAAAAAAGGAAAGTCTTCTGGTTTCTTTCATCTTGGTGTAAGAAAGTGCTCTGCTTTGGTAACTATAGCACCATGTGTTCATACGCTTTCTGGAAATACTATGCATTTATTCCCCACAGTTACAGGTGGCAAGGCTTTGCAGGATTTTTTTAACAACTAAGCGAAGCCACACGCGAAACGCGTGCGGAAGCAATTGTAGATATTAGCGAATGTCGAGGAGTAGCTGGGCAACCAAATCAAACTTCAAGAAAAACTGATTGTGTTTTTGTCAAAATGGAAACACAGGTTTTTGTGCTTCAAAATATCCATGCCCAACACACCTGAATAATTAGATATTATGCCATTTGCAATAAAATCAATGATCTGGATGGGATAGTTTGTAAATAGAGTGCCAAATACCTCAATTGAATTGATGGTAAATACATCAGCAAACATTCTACCGTTTGCCGTTTCCACCTCCACTTGTCCGATTGCTTCCTTCAGGCTAATTTGCTCTATCTACAATATATTCTTATCAAGATAGGTGTCAGAAGAACCCGTATCCAATAAAAATGGCAATATGCTTTCGCCATTAATTTCTACATGAACAACCATTAGACCGTCATTGCCAAGCCATTCAAAAGGGTAATTTGTTGGTTTTAAAGTGGTTTGTGTATTGTTTTTAATAATCCAATATGATAATTTGAAAGATGCGCTCCAGTGAACGTCAACGTGAATTTTTGAAACCCTTTTCTGCGCTCGCCCCCTTCTATGCTTGCCACACGTTTATCGGAATGATGTGATAAAACAATCCCTTCCAATATAGTCATTCCATCAAACAAAGGGTTGGCAATTACTACCCATTCATTAGGATACCTGCTTTTGATGTCCTCCCAACCCAATACTTCTTCACCAATTTGTTCCATAATTTCTTGTTTTCAATATTGATAAAAATACTTGGTTTCAGTTTATAACTTTCGTGTTTAAAAAAAGTGTTTGTTTTTTCTGGTTAAATCGCCTAAAACTGTACTAACTCAAAACTAACCACTTACAACCCCTCCACAATCTCCACCTTTAGATATGCCATCAGAATTTTGGTATCTAGTAAGAAATTTTGCATTAATCAAGCATATTAAGCAGATCATCAAAACTTGCTTCGCCTGACCATTTACACGATATTTCGAGATAGTATGCATTTATTGCCCACAATTACAGGTGGCAAGGCTTTGCATTTTGTTATTTTCGGGTAGCTTATTGGCAGGTTTTAAGAAGTTAGCGGGTTTAGCGGCAACCGTCACTTTTTTAAGTTTAAGGTCAATGATGCCTACCAGATTTTTTTTATTGGAATCACCGCTTTCCATACTAGCATAATAACGACCATCTTGAAAATAGAGCTCGTTATAGCGATATTCATCATCTCGTTCTTGGGTAAAAATTAGTTCCTTTTTTTTCAAGAAATGCTTTAAGTGTTGAGCATATACAAATTGAAAGTATCCTTTTGAAATACTCTTTTCTCTGATTTGACCTGCAAAATCATATAAGCCACCAAAGATAAATGCAGGGATTTGCTGTCGGTGTGGCATAGTCTGGAGAATGAGCCAAGCGAGAATTGGAGCGAAGGTCATAAGCTACACGCTTGCGATAGCGAGGGACTTTTTAGTATTATAAATAGAATGGATAAATGCGTTAGAAAACAAAGCTTCAAAGATTATTTTTCAATTACCAACTTTTGTGTAATTCTGTTGCTCTCAATTTCTACAGTCACCCAGTAAATGCCTTTGCTTAATTGCTGGGTATTCAAATTAAAGATGTTAGAGGCATTGTTAGTTTTTTTTACAAACATTACTTTTCCATAACTATCATAAACTGTAATCACTGCTTTAGCACTAAGGCTGCTAAGCTGAATATTGGCCATATCTTTTGCTGGGTTGGGCCAGATTAAAACGGAAGCATCATCTTTTGTGTTTGTCAGTACTGAAACAACAGAACTGTATGAAATTGTACCATTTTTATCCACCATTTTCAAGCGATAATAAGGTTGGGTTGCTAACTCAAAGCATTGATATGTTTGTACACCACCTCCCTTTCCTTGAATCTGCATCACTGTTTGGAATGTGTTGCAATCGCTGCTTGCCTCTATGTAAATTAATGCCAAGCTTGTTTCCGTTTCAGTGGACCAACGGAGTGTTACTGTTTCAGCATGTTTTTCAACTGTAAAAGACAGCAGCTTTAATGGTAAGGGCGTTCCCGCAGGGGGCAATTGGGCTACATACTGTTTGCCGTTTGAGTTCTTAAAACCTCCTGCCGCATAAACATAACCAAATGGGTCAATCGCTATCCCCCAGATCCAATCTAGAAACGTAGAATTGTTAGTGCCTCCCAATTCAGCCCAAATATTCCCATTCCACATGGCTACATAATTATTAAAATTTGCATTAGAAAATTCGCCACCAACATACACTTTACTGTTTGAATCAGTAGCAATGCAACTGATAGAATAATTAAACGGTGAAAGGTTTGTACCACCAAGTTCGCTCCACGCATTACCATTCCATTTTGCAACATAATATTTGCTTTTGCTATTTGTAAAAGCCCCTCCAACATACATATTTCCATCTCTACTCTTTGCAATGGAATTTATACTAAAATTAAAAGTAGAGCTATTAGTACCTCCCAATTCAGACCATGCACTTCCATCCCATTGGGCTACATAACATTTTCCCAGTGCATTCTTAAATCCTCCAGCGGCATAAACATTGCCTGATGCTCCTAAAACAATACTCTTTATTGCTGCTTTAAAGTTAGAATTGTTAGTACCACCCACCTCACTCCAACTATTCCCATCCCATTTTGCTATATAGTTGCTGCCATTAAAATTTGTAAATAATCCGCCTGCAAACACATGCCCATTAGAATCGAGGGCAATGCTTAAAATCTTATTATTTAACGTAGAACTATTGATGCCTCCCAATTCACTCCATGAAGTACCATCCCATTTTGCTATATAATAATTACCATTAGTATTAACTATATCCCCACCAACATATACGCTCCCATTTGCATCTACAGCAATTGTTTTGCTAGCGGAGCTCAAAGGAGAAGTATTAATACCACCTAGCTCATTCCATTTATTACTATCCCATTTGGCAACAAAGTATTTTCCATTACTATTGGTGAATGCCCCGGTTGCATATAGGGTTCCATTAGGCCCTGAAGCGAGACTATATATATTGCCATTGAACGTAGAGGTATTTTTACCACCTAATTCTGTCCATTGGGCAAATAATGAAAAGCGGGCAATCAGAATCAGTATGGTAATAGATGCCCTTATTATTGATTCAGAACGATACGATGAATTCTTTTTCATAGATTCTTTTTTGATTTTTTTTATTGCACAATAATATTATTTTCTTAACCTGCTCGAAGGGTAATTACGGAAAGATTCCTTATTGTAGTGAAAATTGTTCTGTATACCTATGTTTTTAATCTATTAATCATGTTAAAGTGCGAACATAAGTATAAAATATTTTAGCTAGTCTTTAATTATCAGATTTATATTTAAAATCAAGCTTGGTGTCATGTTCCGCAGGACATTTTTTATAACAGCGACCTTTTTTGAATAAGACTGCATCACAAATACAGTCTTATCTAAGCTTTGTTACAGATGCGCCCGGTTGGATGAATGTCGCCTAAACAGATAACTGGGATTTGCAATCCTAATTCGCTAAGGTCTTTGCTCCAATAAAAAAGTAGCTACTTCTAATTTGAGTAGTTGATTGTTTTGTGTCTTTATACGCAGTATGTTCAATCTTCAAGTCGTAGCGAATGTTTAAAACTAGGTACGGTAAATTTTGTTCAATGCAACAATTTAACCCTATACACTCAACGCAGCCTCATATTTTAGTACTATTTCAAGACCAGTAAGTAGTACTACAATATGTTCGGTTCAAAACTGCCCAAAGCAGGCACAACCATTTTCACCGTTATGAATGCCTTAGCTGCAAAGCATAGCGCTATCAATCTTGATCAAGGTTTTCCAGATTTTCCTATGGATGAGCGGTTAGTTTTGGCTGTAGCTGAAGCCATGCAAAAAGGCTTCAATCTATACACGCCGATGATTGGATATACCTCTTTATTAGAAGCCAATGCCCAAAAACCAAAGGTTGCTTTGCCGAAGTCTAGTAAGTTGTCATTTTTAAAAGTGGGGTAGATTTGGACTATTATTCATTTATCAAATTTCATTTTATAGAATTGAACAAAAAGCTTTCATTAATCGCTCAAAGCGATCGCCTTTGTCGCGTTCTGAAAAGGAAAGTTGACGGTATTTTTCTAAGACGGTTTCAAAACCCATAACTGCTTAATTAAGGGCATGAAAATAAGGATATGTGTTTTTACTAGAGAAAAATACCAAAACATTTTTTCCTATACTGTCTAAGGATATGGGGATGCACAGTAGAAAATAAGGATAAAACCGCCGCCTTTCGCTTCATTTACCCCAAAAAAAATGTCGCAAACTTTGCGGCTTGCGACATTTCATTGTACATCAATTTTAGGATTCTTAACCACCTACTTTAATGGAAACGGGCGAACTGTATAAACCCACCAATTCATCATCGTATAGGTAGATGATTCTATAATTCCATTGCTCCACTTTGCCCACTGGCAAGGGGAACTTATCCATATAATCGGGGTGGGTATCAATTCCTAAAAATATCCAACCTTTCCCATCGTTTCTATCTACTTCAATTTGAATACCATCGTATCTATTTTTTGTCCACACAATTTCTGGACGGCCACCACTCACTAAACGAACGGAAAAAACAGGAACTACATCAATCAAGTTCAAACCAGAAGTAGTACCAATGATGTCTAAATCTTCACCATCAGTTTCGTTGTATAAAATGTTGCTTTTAATGGTGTTTGCAATAGCAGTAGCTCTATCAAAAATACCAGGAGCAACGGCAGCGGGTGGAGCTGCAAAAGTGGGAGGGGTGGGTACAGAAGGCACTTTGCTAGGGTCGCCTTTGCGCAAAGCGTTTTTGTATGCAGTAACTTTTTTCGTGTACTCGGCATATTGGTTCTTGTAATCTACCCAATAGGCAAAATATAAATAGCCTGCTACCATGTCTGCTGCTTGTGCAGTGGTGATGCCATACTTGGCGGCATACTTGCCCAATTTGTCAGAAAAATTTTTGAGCCAAGCTGCTGCTTCGGCATCCCCAGAGGGAATAAAATAGGTGTATTTCATGATCTTTAAATTTTGATATCATAAAACAAAGAGATTGTTTCATAATGACCAAAAAACGAACTGCTAAAATATTTTAAAATGGCTTTTTTGTCGGTATATAGTTGTTTTAAGCCGCCAAATAATGGGTATTCTTTGCAAAAAGATCGTTAAGTCGCCCAAAAGACGATTTTTTAGGTACGAAAAAATCATTTTAGCGCACCAAAAAATCATTCCCCCGCACCGAAAAATCATTCCCCTGCACCAAAAAATCATTTCTCCGCACCAAATAATTATTCCCATGCACCGAAAAATCATTTCTCCGCACCAAAAAATCATTTCTCCGCACCGAAAAATCATTTCTCCGCACCAAAAAATCATTTCTCTGCACCGAAAAATCATTTCCACGCACCGAAAAATCATTCCTCTGTACCAAAAAATTATTTCCCCGCACCAAAAAATCAGCTATGTGTAAAGTTTGCAAAATGCGGCTCGCCTAAAAAGATCGTCAGGAGAACAAAATTTATTTCTATAATCTATTAAATTGAAATAATAGCAACCTGTGTTTTCCTGCATTTGAGAACAGCTTGCATCTAATGCACATAAAAGCAGGAAGCACTGGCGTTAAATGCAGTTGAATTCTGTGTAAGCTCAGCGGCGGAATTGCACACGCTAATCATTAGTAGTAATTGCACCCCCCCCTCATTTCACCCCAAAAAACACATCATACCCAAAGCGCAGCAGCGTGGCAGTAACCACGCATAAAAAGAAAATACGGATAAAACGATTGCCTTTTTGTAGGGCTAGTTTTGCCCCCATCATGCCCCCAAGTGCGTTGCAGATGGCCATGGGCAGGGCAATTTTCCAAATGATTAATCCTTTGAGTAAAAACAATACGATGGATCCAAAATTGGTAGCAAGGTTAACCATTTTGGCATGGGTAGAAGCTTGTAAAAAATCAGCGCCCATTATGCTTATGAAGGCTAGCACCAAGAAACTGCCAGTGCCTGGGCCAATAAATCCATCATAAAACCCTACTACTAAGCTAATGGCAACGGCATAAATCCATTTACGCTTGGTAGTTAGCACTTTGGAGGCTTGTTGCCCAAAGTCTTTTTTGGTGTAGGTGTAAATAGCCACTAACAGTAGCACGATAAACAACAAGGGTTTCATAAAACCATTGCTTACCATAGTGAGCAATCGAGAGCCGCCAAAGGCGGCACATAGGGCAATTAACATCATGGTTGCAATCAGCGTCCATTCTATCTTTTGTTTTTTCACATACTGATAGGCCGCAAAGCTGGTACCGCTAAAAGCAGGAAATTTTAATGAGCCAATAACCGTTGCTACGGGTAGTTGTGGCAATATTAACATGCCTGCTGGTACCTGAATAAGCCCTCCGCCACCTACAATTGCATCGACAAATCCCGCTACAAAAGCGGCAAAACACAATAAGCCAAACGATAGTCCGAGGGTAACCATGTATAAAATTGTACGATGAAGGGGTAAACTTGGGGCGAAGAGGGTGCAAAAAGTTTTTCGCAGTTATTAGTTGAATTGCATCGCAACCCCTCTCCGAAAGCTAGGGGCTCAAACTAAAACTTTTATGCACCCGTTGAAGTAAGCTATGACATGCTACTTTAAACACCTAAAACAAGGGAATAATAAGCTGGTAACTGCCAATACTGCTAAGCATTGGGATGTTCCAGCGCGCCTTCCCATTTGCTTACAACACTGGTGGCCAGGGCATTGCCTAGCACGTTAGTGGCAGTACGCATCATGTCGCAAAAATGGTCGATGGGTAGAATGAGTGCCACGCCTTCTGGTGGTATGTGAAACATGGAACAGGTAGCTAAAACTATTATTAAAGAGGCTCTGGGTACCCCTGCTATTCCTTTGCTGGTTAGCATTAATACGAGCAACATGGTAAGCTGGGTACCAATGTCTAAATGAATGCCATAGGCTTGTGCAATGGCCAAGCTGGCAAAAGTCATGTACATCATACTGCCGTCGAGATTGAAAGAATAGCCCAGTGGCAAGATGAACGATACAATATTGCTTTTGCAACCGAAACGCTCTAGTTCGGCGGTTAATTTGGGAAAAACCGCTTCGCTGCTTGTTGTGCTAAAGGCTATTAAAAGTGGATTGCTGATGTGTTTTAAAAGTAGGGGTAGTTTTTTGCCCAAAATAAGATACCCTACTGCTAATAACAAGATCCACAAACACACAATGCCAAGTAAGAAGTAGGAAAAATAAATAAAGTAAAATTTAAAAATGCCTACCCCTTTTTCGGCCACTACCGCTGCGAGCGTACCAAAAACCGCAAATGGGGCCACGTTCATAATGTAGTTGACCATTTTTAAAATAATGTGCGCAAAACCATCGAGTGCTTTGATAACGGGCTTGGCGTAATCGCCCATGGAAGCAGCAGCCACGCCAAATAAAATGGAGAATACCACTATTTGGAGTATTTCATTATCGGCCATTGAACCAAAGGCACTAGAGGGAACAATGTGTTCAATAAATTTTTGGAAAGAAAACTCTGCCGTTTTGCCCATTAAATCCTTTAATCCCGCATTGTCTGCCTGCGATAAATCGATATAGCTTCCCGGATGGAGCAGGTTTACCAGCAACATACCCAATAACAAGCTGACCAATGAGGCAGAGAAAAACCACAACATGGCTTTTCCGCCTACCCTTCCCACTGTTTTTAAATCGTCCAATTTGGCAATACCTACCACCAAAGTAGTAAAGACCAACGGGGCAATGATGGACTTAACCAGCCTAATAAATATGGTACCCAGTAGCTTGATGTTCTTAGCAAATGCCACAATGGTGTCATGATTGGCCGTTTCATGAATGGCAAAGCCAATGATGATACCGAGGGCCATTGCAATTAAAATGGAACGGGTTAATTTGTTTGATTTCATGATAATTAGTGGTTAAAAAGCAGTTATGGGCTAAAAAAAGATGTGACAAAATAAACGGTGTAAATAAAAGAAATGTATTGGTAATGTCCGAAATGATTATTTTGCTTGCTTCTTATTTCACTAAACTATCAATTTAATTTCTGTTTATGAGTGTATTTGCAAAGAAATCCCTTAGCCAACTGATGAGTGAATCGTCCGATTCGGAGAAAGGACTAAAACGAACGTTGACTGCCACATCGCTGATAGCGTTGGGCATTGGGGCAATTATTGGTGCGGGTTTATTTGTGCGTACTGCTTCTGCCGCAGCACAAAATGCTGGCCCCTCGGTAACTATAGGGTTTATTGTTGCAGCCATTGGTTGTGCTTTAGCAGGGTTGTGTTATGCAGAACTATCTTCTTCTATACCCATTGCGGGTAGTGCCTACACTTACAGTTACGCAACTATGGGCGAACTGGTAGCTTGGATAATTGGCTGGGATTTAATTTTAGAATATGCAGTAGGTGCCGCCACCGTGGGCATTGCGTGGAGTGAATATTTGAATAACTTATTGGTAAATGTCATTGGTATAAAAGCCATACCCTTTGAGTGGTGCCACTCCCCGTTTGAACATTCGCTAGATGGTAGCCTACATGGCATTATGAATTTGCCAGCATTGTTTATTGTAAGCCTGCTTACACTATTGCTCATTAAAGGCACGCAAGAATCTGCTATTGTTAATAGCATTATTGTTATTACCAAGGTATCCATTGTGGTAATGATTATTGTATTCGGTTGGAGCTTTATCAACCCCGTAAACCATGCAGTGTACATTCCACCAGCAAGTACCTATACCGACCACCAAGGGTTAAGCCATAACTATGGTGGCATCATGGGGATACTCGGTGCAGCAGGGGTGGTGTTTTTTGCCTTCATTGGTTTCGACGCCGTAAGTACTGCGGCACAGGAAGCAAAGAATCCTAAAAAAGACATGCCTATAGGTATTTTAGGTTCATTGGCAGTTTGTACTGTGTTGTACATTTTGTTTGCTCATGTGCTTACTGGTGTAGCAAGTGTTGAAGATTTTAGAACTAATGGTAAAGAAGCTTCGGTTGCTTTTGCCATTAATAAATACATGATTGGTTATGGTTGGTTGGCTAAGTTGGTTACTGTAGCCATCCTCGGGGGTTTCTCTTCTGTAATATTGGTAATGCTGATGGGTCAATCGCGTGTGTTTTATTCCATGAGTAAAGATGGCTTGTTACCATCCGTGTTTAGCGCAGTGCATCCAAAATATAAAACACCCTACAAGGCTAGTTTATTCATCCTTATACTAGTGGGATTGTTTGCGGCTTTTGTACCAGGCGATATTGTGGGCGATATGACCAGCATTGGTACTCTCTTCGCATTTATGTTGGTTTGCGTGGCAGTAATTGTCTTACGCAAAACTGACCCTGACATGAAAAGGGAATTTAAAACCCCGTTTGTTCCATTTATTCCCATTTTAGGCATTATTGTTTGTGGCGCAATGATTTTTGGATTGGGCTGGACTAACTGGTTGCGCTTGATTGTATGGCTAATGCTGGGTTTTATTATCTATTTTGGCTACAGCAAAGGCAATAGCAAATTGAATAACCCAGAAAAGCATCTTGAGGGATAATTGATTTTTTGCCTCGTTACTATAAATATCTGCTACAAAAAAAGGCTGCACCCTCAAAAAGGTGCAGCCTTTTTTTTATACTTGAATATCACAAAGCAAGAACCTTATTTTTGCAAGCCTTTTTCAATAAAGGAATACTAATGATTCAAAGCTTACGCTAAAAAATAAAATAAAACAATGGGAAGAATTTTTGAAGTTAGAAAAGCCACCATGTTTGCTCGCTGGGACAGGATGGCAAAACAATTTACCCGCATTGGTAAAGAAATTGTAATTGCCGTAAAAGCCAGTGGTCCAGACCCTGCAACCAATCCTGCACTAAGACGTTGCTACCAAAATGCGCGTAGCGTTGGTATGCCTAAAGACAGGGTAGAAGCTGCCATAAAAAGAGCGATGGGCAAAGACACGGCCAACTATGAAGAAATATTGTACGAAGGCTATGCACCGCATGGGGTAGCATTACTTGTGGAAACTGCTACAGATAACCACGTGCGCACTGTGGCTAATGTGAAGAGTATTTTCAACAAGGGAAATGGTGCTTTGGGTAATAGCGGCAGTGTAAGCTTCCAATTTAAAAAAGTGGGTAGCTTCAAACTAAAACCAGAGGGTTTAAGCTTAGACGACCTAGAATTGGAATTGATTGACCACGGCTTAGACGAATTAGGGGAAAGCGTTGGCGAAAACGGAGAAGAAATATTGGTATTGCGCTGCGCATTTGCCGATTTTGGCAACCTCCAAAAAGCACTTGAGGATAAAAACATTACCCCAATTAGTGCAGAATTAGAGTGGATTCCCACTACTACAGTACCCGTAACTGACGCTCAAGCGGAAGATGTAAGTAAACTAATTGAAAAGCTGGAACAAGACGACGATGTAAACAAGGTTTTCCATAACATGGGATAATTATCCACACTCACACTACGAAAAAAAAGGCAGCAGTCCCTCCTAGGATTTGCTGCCTTTTCATTTATGATAGTTTCAAGTATTCCGGGCATCCGCTTTCATGTATTGGTGGAGATGGAATCTCAAATCTATAAGTGCCTAATGGGAGTAAAGCTCCTAGTCGTAAGCAGAATTGTGCATTTATTCTGCGATAAAATTCCATGTTCCTATTGTTCATTTTATGCGCTCACAATACCGCTACCAGAAATAATGCTTGCTTGAACAGCAGATTTTGATTTCCGCTTTCATTCAATAGTTCGCAAACATCGTTGCACAAAAAAGGCCAGCAATTATAAACTGCTGGCCTATTAAGAAAATAAAACTTGCTTATCCTAAATCGTCAATAACTGAGGGCTTAGTGTTTTACAAATTCTTTTACTGTTTTATCTTTTCCTGTGATTTGTAGCAGATAGGTACCTTTTGCAAGCGTACTAGTGTTCACCTCAATTTTATTTAATCCTGCTTTTACATTGTTAACTTGTTCAAACAAGATTCTTCCTGCAAGGTCAACTACAGATACAGTTACAGATTCTGCATCGGTTTTAAATACTTCAGCGATTAATTTTTCTGTAACAGGGTTAGGATAGATACTAATACCTTGTTTTCTATTTACATTAACTGCAAGCACTTTGCTGTATTTGAAACTGCCATCTTTATCATTCATTTTCAAGCGATAGTAGTTAACACCAGTTACAGGTTCTTTGTGTACGAAAGCATACGCATTGGTGGTAGTGCCGTTTTTAGCCAATTGAGTACCAATTGCTTTCCAAGCATTGTTGGTATTACTATGTTCGATGGTAAAATCTTTTGAGTTTATCTCAGCAGATGTTAACCATTTTAGCGCCACTGCACTAGTACCTTGAGCAGCTGCGGTGAAGTCTAGCAAATTCAAAGGCAAAGTACAAGTAGGTTCTTGGTATCCTTCCAATTCATCACCACATACTAAAGAACTACCTTGTTCAGCATCATAACCCATACCTCTTCTTGCGAAAGCTGTCCAGATGGTACATCTATGAGAACCACCATATAGGATTGAGTCAGCGGCAAGAATAGCATCTCTAGCATCTAAGAAACCTGGTTTACAAGGTTGCAATTTCATGCCTTGCATCACCAATTTAAAGGCTACAGAATTACCACCAATTCCATTTGCATCAAAAATGTTTGGATTAATCACCCCTTCTTGTTGGATAATACCCCATGTCATATCCCATAAAGCAGCACACCATACTTCTCCAATGTCATGTACTTCACTAGATGCAGCCAAATCGGCATAAGTACGAGTGTTGATACTCATATCTGTAGTGTAAGGGAATTTCCGAACCCCAATTAGTGAGTTTGGACGTTGACTGATGGCATAAGCACCAATGGCTCTTTGAATGGTGTCATCAGTTAATTTCATTTTAGTCCAATCCGTAGTAACCATTAAAGCAACATAATCACTCCAACCTTCTCCGCCTTGTTCCGCATTGTTTAAACAGCTAGTAGTAGCTGGTCCACCAGTTAAACGGTTAGAAACACCATGTACATATTCATGTGAAACAATGCTATTGTCTAAGTCACCGTCAAATTTTGGTTTGGCTGGCACTTCAATAGTGCCAGTTACAGTTGCACCACTAGATAATTCAGCTTCTAACAATGCCCCATCAGCGGCAGAAATCATCACTGCAGGAATGGTAATAGTATTATCTGTTCCTCCCATGATAATTGGGTTTGCACCTACAAGAGTATCAATCATGATCACTGCTTTTGCCCCAGCAATCTGTGCATTTTTCACTTTTACTACGAAATTGCAAGCACCGCGGAAAATCACCGCAATCTTTCCTGCAACTGAATTTACAGGTGCACCCGTACAAGCTCTATGGTTAACGCCAGTATTGTCATCATTGTATAGAGCGAATGTTCCAGTTACAGATCCCTTAGCAGCCAAAGTATTTGCAGTGCTGAATCCACTTTCTATATAGTTATAATCACCTGCAATGGTAGGAGGAGTTGATACCACCAACTTTCCATTTTTAAAAATAGAGTTGAAGAGATACATCTGCATACGAGCAGTTTGCCCGTCTGGTAATGCACTAAAGTTTGCATTATCGGTACCACCGCCATCTTGTGCTTCTGCTCGTACGTTATCACCCTTTATACCGCCTCTTGCGTTGTTGTTGTTTTGGAAATTACCCGCTGGTTCTGTGAAACCATATTGGTAGGTAAGGTCGTGCATGATGTTGTTCCAATAAAACAAATTGGAAACTGCAAATTTTCTATTAACGGTAAGGGTAGGCTGTTGGTTAAAATCTGGCGTGTAGTCAAAAGTAAGCACAGGCGCATTGGTGCTAGAAGTATCTGGTCTTCCTGGATTGTTTTTTGCCAAACTATCATCGTAAGCATAAACATTATTCCCTCTAGTGATTTTGTAGTTAACCAAGCTATCGAAATGCCAACCAAAAGTGGTGGCATTGTTGCCAACACCTGCTTTAGTCCAAGGGTCAATATCGGTAGCAACACCACCGATAAATGGGTTTTCTGCTGGGAAAGGGACAACGCTATATGAAGCTGTAGCGGTGCTGTTTATTGGCGCTTTTGCTTTTAAACGACTAGTTAGTTGGTTGGAAAGATTTAAATTGGCGAAAGTAACTGCCTTATGCTCTGGGGAATTTTTGCTAACCCAGTACCTTTTTTCAGCTAGCTCTTGCTCATCCATTCTTTCATGTACGGTGTAATTGCCTTTTTCAATTATTTTCCCAGAGATAGCGTTTACCCTTACATGCCAATAGTCTGAACTACCGATAGGGGCAATTGTAACATTCCAAGCCAACTCAACAGATTTTCCATCGTTAATGGGCACCCACATCAATTCAGTAGTGATATTTTCTTGTGCAATGCCACCATCGGAAAAAACAATCTTTTTTTCTGTAGCAAAACTGTTTGTTACCTCAGTAAGGTTTTTTGCATCGTTCACACCAAGATGGGCTGCGGCAAGGTTGATAGCTTTAGATGCCAATATTACTGGTGTAGCAGTTCCTGCTTTTGCAGCAATGTTCGCAACAAATTTACCTGAGTTGTACTGCAATTTGTTGTCTTTAAACACTGCTGTTTGTATGGAATTATACACATTAATTCCCTGATACGCTTGCTGTAAATAAACATAGTTTAAGCCAACCGCTTGATCTGTGTATGCACTACTAATTGTGTAATCGCCAGTGCCTTCTTTGAGTAGTTTTTCTTTCAATGCACTATTGCCAAATAACACACGGTCAAAGTCTGCTTTTGAAGCAATTTGAGCCATTGGCTTCGTCATAATCATTAACGAAACCATTAAGAATAAAATTAGAGACCTCATAATTATTGTTTAAGATGATAATGTTCGTACCGAGCAATTATAAATAGTAATCGTTGTAAAAAAAAATATTTAGACTGTTTTCTTTTTTTGTAAGCCCAAATGGGCATTTCAAACTAAAAAAGTGAACAAATTAAATGCAGTTGAGCCTTTTAATAAGCCATAACAGACAGTATGAACAACTATTATAGCGAATCGCTGCTTTGCCAAATTTTTGTTGAAGCAATTTTCTTCAATTACCCAGAGCAAGTAAAACATTTTGACTTAGCAGATTCTTGTCGCTATTTGAACGAATCTATTTGCGAGCCTAGATTAAAGCAAAGGATTATGCAAAGTGGGTAAGGAGGTAAAAGTTGAATGCAAAATAGGCGACTTGACACAAGCTTCTACTGTATCCACTTACCTACTATAGGCAGTTTCATAAATTCTTTTCTTTCCACCAAAAGTAGAAACCATCCATAAACAGTTATGAGTATCGTAGCAATAATTAAAGCGAAAAACGTGTTGCTCCAAATAGCCGTAATGCCTTTATGGATGAAAAATAACAAGACAACTATCACCATGTAGGCAACCAGTTTTTTCCAAGCATAGGGTATGTAGTAATGTTTTTGCCCCCATATAAAACTCATCACCATCATGGTGCCATAACACAAGAATGTGGCCCACGCACTTGCTAAATAGCCAAAGTGTGGAATGAATAAATAATTGATGATACAGGTAATGGCGGTACCGGAGAGGGTTATGTAAGTACCTGAAATGGTTTTGTTACTTAGTTTAAACCACACACTTAGGTTGTAATAGATGCCCAAAAAAATATTGGCCAACAAGAGTATCGGCACCACCCCAAGCCCCACTCTGTATTGTGGCCCAATGAAGTATTGCCACAAGGGTAAATAGAGACTAACCACTAAAAACATCATTGTGATGACCATAATGAAAAATTTCATTACCCGTGCATAAGTACGTTGCGGATTGGCACTTTCTTGTTGTTTAAAGAAAAAGGGTTCTGCCCCCATTTTAAAGGCTTGGATAAACAACGTTATGAGGATAGATAGTTTATAACACGCATTGTAAATGCCTACCTGTTCTTCCTTGAATTCCTGAGTGCCGGGCAGCCATTTACTCAACATGAGCCTATCGAACGTTTCATTGATGATGCCGCCAAAGCCCACGATAAGAAGCGGTAGTGCATAGCGCATCATTTTTAACCATAAATCCAGATTAAAACTCCACTTGATGGAAGAGATTTCACTGGAAAGCAACAGAAGCGTTACGACTGATTGCACCAAATTGGCCAATAACACATACACAATTGGGCTTTCTGCTGGGTCGTAAACCAATTGCACGAGGCTATCCGGATTGGTATCCACCGCATTGGCACAGTAACCAATGAAAAACCAAGTAATCAACATGTTTACCGTAATCCCCGCAATCTTTATAAAAGCAAATTTGGCTGGCTTAGACTCTTGACGCAATCGCGCAAATGGGATGGCACTAAGGGTGTCAAAGGCGATGATAAAAATGCTGAATTGAATGAGTTGTGGAAAATCTACTAGACCAGTAATCTCAGCTAGGGTATTTTGTTTGGCCCATAAAATACTCGTAAACACCACTGTGGTAGCCAACAACGACAAAGCGGTGGTGCTGTAAATGGTTGTTTTATTTTCTTCCTTTGCTGAAAATCTAAAATAAGCGGTTTCAAAACCATAGGTAAAGAGTACGTTCAACACGGGTAAAGCTGCGTAAATGAGCCCCATTTTGCCAAAATCAGCAGTTGAAATATGGGTGGAATAAGTTAAAAACGGCGTGAGTAGGTAATTGATAAACCTAGCGGCAATAGAGCTTAGTCCATACCATATTGTTTGTGAGGCTAATTTTTTAATATTACTCAATGCAGAATCAATTGTGACATTAAACGAGTTTAGTAAACCCCCTTGTTGAAAACGGGCTTAAATGGCAAAATTTCTGTTTACAGCCATTCAGTATGCAATAAATTGGTCGGCTAAAGTAGCAGAAAAGCTGCTGCATATCGAAATTAATCCATCAACTCGAACACTAAAACTTTCCCCTATGTAATCTTGAATGGTTAATCATCTTATGATTTCTCAACCCAGAAATGCTTGATAAATAACTGAAAATACCAGGGACACTCCTCTCGCTTTCGTTTATTAGTCATATTTACCGAGATGCTCAACCAGCCAATTACTCCATTTTTCATCTAAAGCTTTTGATTTTAGGCAAACAACAGCTACTTAGAATTGACTGCAAAGCGTCAAATAGGACAAAAAAGTTTTTATTTTCGCCCACACTTAAGAATAGAATTATTAACCATTTAATGAACATTATGAAGGAACTAAGAAAAATTATTTTACTTACTACACTCGGCTTGGCATCCATCGCCTTATTTGCCCAAAACAATGCGCCAGCCGCTAGCAACTTTTCTTACAAAACCATTAATCCACAATTGAAGTATGCATTTATTATCAATAAACCGACCACTCCCAATCCAAAAGAAGGTGATCTGGTAATGCTCAATATGCAAGCGGTAACCAACAACCGCTTAATGTACAGTACGGCACAGGCGTTCAAGGGCAAACCCGCCACCTTTGGTGTGGCGAAGCCCGCCTTTCAAGGTGATTTAATAGAAGCTATTAGTTTGATGACTCCAGGCGACAGTATGGTGTGCTTGGTGGATGCGGTGGCATTATTTAAAGGTTCTAAAACTAAATTGCCAGACTTTATTAAGCCTGGGGATAAGATTCAATATTTCATCAAGTTAGTATCTATTAAACCCAAAGAGCAGGTACAAAAGGAACAGCAAGAGGCTTTCATGAAACAAATGAAAGAGCAACAAGCCAAACGAAAAGCAGAAGAAGCGAAACAATTGATTAAAGATGATCAAATTTTGAAGGCTTATTTTGCCAAAAACCATATTACCCCCACTAAAACTGCATCGGGTCTTTATTATACCATAAAAGAAGAAGGCGTAGGCGAAAAAGCCGCCGCTGGAGATAGTGTAACGATGAATTACACGGGTACTTTACTAGATGGAACCAAGTTTGACAGTAATACCGACACGGCCTTTCACCATACACAACCTTTTCAATTTGTATTAGGCAGGGGTGCTGTAATTAAAGGTTGGGATGAAGGCGTTGCTCTATTTAAAACTGGCGCAAAAGCGGTATTTTACATTCCCTCTCCCCTTGCATATGGTGCCCAAGCAAGACCAGGCGGTGGCGCCAACCCAAAAGGAATACCCGCCAACTCGATACTCATATTTGATGTAGCCTTGCTAAGTAGTAAACACCCAGCTCCACCGCCAGCTCCTGCTGCTGATTCTATAAAAGCTAGTAAGCCAGAACCAATAAAAGTGGAAGCTGCAAAGCCATAATAACGGAATTTGAAACAACATTGGGGTACTTACCATAAAAAAAGCTGCGCAATTGTATTTGTTGCGCAGCTTTTTTATGCCCATACATGTTCCTCTGATTGTAGTATAGGTTATCCCGTTTTTGTTCTTGGGCGGTTATCGTCTTAGCGTAGCCAAAGGCGGCACAACTGTGGGAGCAGCGAGCCACTGCGACAACTTGACTTGACGTGCAGTTGCGGGGTCGTAAAGTTTTACGTTCTACACCTAAAATTTTACCTCCTGCCACGTAAAATTTTACGTCCCACACCTAAAGTTTTACCCCCTCCAACGTAAAATTTTACGTTCTACACCTAAAGTTTTACCTCTGGGACGTAAAATTTTGTGCTTTCAACGTAAAGTTTTACCCTTGACTACGTAAAAAATTGAGCCTTGGACGTAAATTCTTCAAGCTTCTCCGCTACTGCATGTCCATCCCCCTTCGCTACAATCTTCGCAGCTACCGCACGTGTTTCATGTGTGGATTCGCTACATTTCATACGAATATAAAATGGTCAAAAAAAATCAATTTCAAGCATACCCTTACCACCAAAATAATCAATGGCACTGCTATACTTCCAATGTTGAGGCTCTGTTACTAAGCACGAAACAACAGGATTATAGTGTATGTAATCCCGCTTTTGTTCTTGTCTGTGTTTCATCTTAGCGAAGCCACACGCGGCACGCGTGCGGGAGCAGCGAGTTGATTTGACGTGCGGTAGCGGGGGGAAATAAAACGCTTATACTTCTGTTTGCACAAAATTAACCAATGCAAGTTCCTTTTTTATTCTGATTCCAAAACACCAAATATTTAAACAACCTTCAATCAAAACCGGTTCTTCATCAACAAAATCATTTTTAATCAATTTTTCTCTATTTTTTTCGGTGAATCCTTTAATCGTTCCCACATTAAGTTGCTTCAACCAAATCCTCATAGCATTAGTTTCATCACTGGCGTGAACTTGTTCTATGTAAGTCCCACCTCCATATTGCATTAAAAACGTGTAAAGTTTCATTCTACCCCCCTTTTGCTCTTTGACTATGATTTTCTCCTGTTTCATCCATTTTTTGTTTCCAATGTTTCATTTTCTTTTCAGCAGCATCCCTTGCCTTTATATCCTCTTTAGTTTTATTTCGCTTAGAGTTCAACTCTTCGTATTCCTTTTTTGCAGCTTCGTATTTTTCTCTAGCAGCATTACGAGCTTTTTGGCTTTTATGGGCAGCATTTTTACCACCCCCATGAAGCTTGTCAATAGATTCCTCTTTAGCCTGAACCTGAGCAGGAGGAGCAAATTTAATAGGAACAACTGGTTGTGGAACAGCCTTTGGTAATACTGCTGGTTCTTGAATTGTAAAAAGTTGCTTTATAGCTAATCCAATCCCGAAACATTCAATCGAAAAAGCACAAATGTCCGCAACAGGATTTTCGGGGCCTCCTTCAAATAATTCTATGAGTCCTGCTATTCGTTGAGTCGCAATGATTGTTTTCCTAGCTTTAGCTATGGCAGTTGGTCCAGGCCATCCAGACGATGATTCATTTTCAGTAGTATTACTTGCATACCTTGCATTAACATTTGTTGAAGTACCTATTGCTTGATCAATTGCACCAGAACCCCCAGCTAGCGCGAGCTTGTAGCTCGTGCTATTCGCTTAGGTCTAATAAGGCTGATGCTCGCTACAAGCTCCTTACAAATTTATTTAAACAAAATCTATTTCTAAAATGCCTTTGCCACCCGAATAATCTAT
>JAIXOJ010000117.1 GCA_027486835.1 Chitinophagaceae bacterium | reverse complement strand
TTTTATTTCACTGTACGGGCGAAAAATTTTTCGCCCCTACCTATATGACTGGCCTTTTATTTCACTGTACGGGCGAAAAATTTTTCGCCCCTACCTATATGACTGGCCTTTTATTTCACTGTACGGGCGAAAAATTTTTCGCCCGTGCCTATATGATTGCCCATTGATTTTACTTTACCAACTCCTTATGTTTTCACTAAGATTGACATTTTTTTTGGCATCTTGGTGTGCTTATATCTTAAAACTGTAAGTGCTCGTTTAAAGGTTCCCTGTAGTAACAACGGGTGCATAAAAGTTTTTCGTTTTGCCCCTCGCCTTTGGAGAGGGGTTGGGGTGAGGTTTAACTAATTACTGCGAAAAACCTTTATGCACCCGTAACAACGCAACCTATACCCTTGAATGGGCGAGTGCTTGCAGTTTTTCATATTATAATGAATTTATTGGTTAAACTAAACTCCTCACCAATATTATTTGAATTTCAGCAATTGAAATAGGAAGTTAACAGATACGAAGAGCGTATGTAAAGGAGGCAAGAACGGCTAAAAAAAAAACGACTGTAGTCACTCGCCAATTGAATGGTATAGACCTAAACTTATTTAAAAGCAATGCAAGCCTCTTAACCGAGCAACTACAGTTTTATATTTTAGCAACCTCATTTCTAACACCGTTATTCATAAGGTTTGAAAACATAAAAAGTATATCGATTTTAGCATCTTTTGTTTTTAAAAAACATTCTAAAAGCAAACCTGTAGTTGAAATGAAGTATTCATAACTACTTTGAAAGTTCCCTAGTTACGGTAAGCAACTTGATGAGAAGGATACTATGTTTGTAAAAATTGTAACAGACCCCGTAAGAATGGTAGCACTTTATGCAACTGGACGTACTGCTCAGCAGGGGGGTTGTTACAATATTTTTCTTCTCAACATCTGGTCTTTGACTTTACTTTACCAACGCCGTAACAGAAAAATAAATGCTTCTAATGTTGTGATTTCCTTTCAAAATCTGGTCTTTGACTTTACTGTACGGGCGAAAAATTTTTCGCCCGTACTATATGACTGGTCTTTGACTTTACTTTACGAACTTAATGAGGAAAATATTACTTGGCTGATTAGTTGTGATTTACTTTCAAAATGTGGTCTTTGACTTTACTTTACCAACTTCTGTTATTATCCTAGCCTCACCAATAGAGTTGTGATTTCCTTTCAAAATCTGGTCTTTGATTTATTTTACAAACAAATAATACAAAGAGTGCCAATGTCCAATTGTAAGCGGGTGGTTATAAAGGCACTATTTAAATTTCATATACTGCCATACTAGTAAGGTATAATTACCAAACTTATGTTGGTTGGTCTAGAAAAATAAGCAATTCAGCTTTTATAAAAAAACCAATACAGGGTTGAAAAACCCTATACTGGTTGATAATGGCATACAAATGAAATATTAGGGGGTACTTATTTTGGTTCGGTAGGTTGTTCTGTATCTGTTTTGGTGCCAGCATCTTTTGCTTGCTCCTTTGCTTTTTCACTTTCTTTTCTCGCTTTCCTAGCCGCTGCCTTACTTTCTCTTATGGTAATAATGGTTTGGTACTGGTCATGTAAGGCATTAATGCGGTTGATAATCAAATGCAATTGAGGCCCTAATTTGGGGTCATCTTCTAGCAAGGTATTTTGACCTTCTAAAGCACCGAGGAATTTTCTCCACAATTTAATGCTGTCTGCCTTTGCCACTCTCATGGTAGTAATATCGGCTATGATAGTGGTATTTTTTAGTCGGTCGTTATACAGGGATTCAAATGTTAGATTGGTTTGATTCAGCAAATCTTTCCAATCTGTAAGGTGTAAGGCGGTAATGGCAGCCTTTAGATTGTTATCTGTTTCCCAATCGTATATTATGTTTTTAATACTCGCTGTTTCAGAAGGGTAGCTAGCTTTAATAACGCCTTTACCATACGATTTTAAATGGTTCAACAGCAATTTGGCGTGATTAACATACGCTATGTCAGGATGATAGAGGTAAGCTTCTGCAATACCCCAAATACCCAAAAACAAATCATCACGGTCTTCGTCTTCATCGGCTATTTGTTCTGTAAGCGAACTTGCCTGAATCTTTTTATAGGCACTGTTTACAGTATCAAAGTTTGTTTTAAACAAGCCAAATGGTTTAAAGAGGTTCACTGCCTTTATGTCCGCATCGGGATTTAAGGTAATAACATCAGTACCAAACTGTACATACTCGCCATGGCGCAGTTTTGTGGTGGCTAAAGGTGTAAAAATCATGGTGGTAAAAATTGAGTTGTTCAAAAAAATTAGTGTAAATGATGGTCGTAAAATTTAATTAAATCCAAGATGCGTGGATGCTTCCTAGCCGCTGCCTATGGAACAATATTTTTTTTATCAAGCTTTTGTTCCCGCTGTATAGCGGGAAGCTGGCAAACTGGTTTGCCGGGCTGCCGCTGTGTGGCGGGAAGCTGGCAAACTGGTTTGCTGGGCTGCCGCTGTGTAGCGGGAAGGTGTCAAACAGGTTTGCTGGGCTGCCGCTGTGTAGCGGGAAGGTGTCAAACAGGTTTGCTGGGCTGCCGCTGTGTAGCGGG
>JAIXOJ010000178.1 GCA_027486835.1 Chitinophagaceae bacterium | reverse complement strand
GTTTTTTACTGTCTCGTAATCAAATGAAAACGGTGTCTCTTTTTTCTCTCTCATAATATTTATCTGTTAAAGGTCTACTTTAATTTTGACCTTGACACAGTTTAATTTACACCCTCCCTTAAAAAACAAACTGCATTCCGCATTAGGTAAATAAGTTGTAACCAGCAGCTAGTAACTTGTAGCACTTTCCCCCTGCAATATGTAGAGATGGCTAAACAATTGGACAACATATCATGCAAAAAAATATACAAAAATTTAACAATTGGTAAGCTATATCATATTCTATTACCCTATACTTTTGTTTTGACTATAAAATCTTCACCTAAAATACTTTATTATGCCAAAGATTATCAGTGTAAAAATTACTTGGAAAATTAAAGCACCAAAAACCATTCATGATATACTAATATTGGTAATTAGTGGATTGACTCAATACGTAAGCATTTTTTCTAAACCTACAGTAGATGTTAATACATTAAAAGGTATAAAGGCAGACTTAGACGACAAGTATTCTAAGAGAACAAATGGCGAGGTGGGGAAAAAAGATTATGCAGATGCACTCAAAAAAGCGGATGAGGCATTGCGCAAAAACGCTAAATACGTTAATGAAATTGCCAATGGCGATGAAACTGTTATTTTAAAATCGGGCTATACCCCTACAAAAGATACTGCTCAACAAGCTACTACCGTACCTGCACAGGCAGGCGTACCTGATGCCAAAGCTACTTTGGGCGGATTTCTTACTTTAAACTGTGATGAAATTGTGGGTGCTACTAGTTATACCTATTTAATTTTCTTCGGAGCTCCTTTTGCCGTACCCATTACGGATGATTTTATCACCGTTCCGGCAGAATCAACCATTAAATTATTGATTGTTGGTGGTGGTAAAAGAAGCATTACCATTAAGGGTTTATCAGCAGGGCAACAAGTGCATGTTCAGGTGCTTGGGCATAATAGTGTTGGCTATGGGCCTATTGGTGCTGCATTTCCCGTATTTACCATTTAATTGTTTGTAGTATTTACAACAAAGAATAACCCTGAGTTAACAATCATACTTGAAGGATATGTATTAAAGCCATTGCTGCGGTAAAGCAATGGCTTTTTTTATGCGTCATAATTATCGCAATCGTCCAAAATAGATAAGAGGGATTTCCAGATAAGCAGGCTTTTATAGGGCCTCTTTTTTATTGCAGTCTTTCTAATGCTAATGAAGACTAACATTTAAAAATGCCTTTGCTATAAACATCCCAACCCATTGAATTCGATTCAATCAAATAATTCCTTCGGAATTTGATGTCTATAGAATAATGGTGAATCTTGATTGGTACGACCACGATGGGGTCGAATGTATTGTTCGTGTATTTTGCCATAAACATCTGAACCCTTTGGGGTTCGATAAATACTGTATTTATTGTGCCAACTTTACGATCAGTTTATAGTGTCAGCTTTTATGATGGTTTGAAACACTGGCAGGATTTAATAAAGCAACAAGCTTTTAGCAAATCCAGATTGTACTTATTTTTGGGACGTTTGTAAAACATGGGCTATGAAATTTGTTGATGTAAAAAACGATGTAGCGTTTCGCAAAATCTTTGGGAATGAGAACAGGAAAGAAGTATTGATTTCTTTTCTCAATGCTGTTTTACTTTTTAAGGATAAGCAACAAATTGTTGATGTTGATATTTTAACACCATTCCAACTTCCCGCAATAAAAGGCGGCAAAGTGACCATTGTGGATGTAAAAGCAAAAGACAAAAGCGGTAGAACCTTTATTGTAGAAATGCAGGTAGCGGAGGTGCAAGACTTTGACAAGCGTGTGTTGTACTATGCATCAAAAAGCTATGCCGCACAATTGCAGCGTGGTAAAAAATATAAAAAGCTGAATCCGGTGTATTTTATTGGAATCCTCGACTTTGAGGTAACAAAAAATCCTAGCTATTTAAATCGCCATAAAATAATTGACCTAGCCACAGGGGAGCATTTTATAAAAGACCTATCATTCAACTTTATCGAACTTCCTAAGTTTACCCTGAAAGCTGATGAACTCAATACCATTGTAGAACAATGGGTGTATTTTATTAAGAACGCCAACAATATTGATGTGATTCCTGAAAACGTGAAAGACAAAGGATTGAAAATGGCTTATCAAGATGCCAATACACACAATTGGACACAGGAAGAACTAGATGCCTACGATTATGTGTTGATGCGCGAAGAAGATTACAGGGGCAGAATGAGGCTGGAAATTAAAAGGGCTGTGGATAAGGCCGTAGAAAAAGCAGAGAAAAAAGGAATGAAGAAAGTGGCACTTGGCTTAAAACAGAAAGGAATTCCAATACCCATAATCATGGAAACTACAGGATTAACCGAGGAAGAAATCCAACAACTGTAAAGAGAACTGTTATCGATAATTAGCCCTAAGGAGATAGTAACCAATGCGCTACTGATGATGCACAGGGTGGATAATTACGAATAATCGGGCGGGCGCAGGCCGCCCCTACGAGATAATCGCCTTATAAATTTCCGCAACACTGTTTTCCCATGTGTGGGAGGCAGCAAATTGTTGCCGCGCTGTTGCTAATGCTTGGGAATTTTCTGCCAAGGCACGTTCTATTAGTGTTACATAAGCTTCTTTATTTGATGCGAGGTAAGTGTGGTCTTTAAATACCCCCATGGCCTCCGTTTCTGTAGCAACTACTGGCTTGCCCACTGCTAGGTACTCATCAATTTTTCGGGGATAATTGCCTATCGTTACCTGACTTACTATTTGTGGGTTGATGCACACACCAAACGACTGTATGTAGGCGGGTAGTTCTGCGGGCTTTTTGCTGCCTAAAAAGTGGATGTTCTTCAGTTGGTGCAGCGAACTTTTTTTGAAATCATCGTCTTCTGGCCCCACGAGTACTATCTGCCAATCTGGTTTTGTTTGGGCAATATGGGCAATGGTGTCTATGCTTAATCGAAGGCTTTGTAATGCCCCCACATAACCAATGATGGGATGGGGAATGTTGGCAACATCAACAGGAGTTGTGGTGCTGGTGGCCTCCATAAACAAATCAAGTTCGCAGCCTTGGCCTACGTAATACGATTTTGGGTTGTACCGCCTACAATAATCTGCTAGATAAGTGGAATTGGCTACACACACATCGCTCTTGGCAATCAATTCGGGCTCTAGTTTTTCGCCGTGGAGCTTCCAATAATCCACTGCTAACATATAATCTCTAGAGTAGTAAATGCTCACGCTGGGCTTCAACAGTTCCTTTAAATGGAAACTGCGAAACATGTCGTTGTCGTTGAACAGAATAACCTGTTTAAAATCCAATTCCTTAATGGCTTTAAGGATCGATTTGGCAATTCGTTGGTTATTTCGCTTGTTTAACCATTCAAAAATGCCCTGATGCTTTATCCAATTAATCGATTCAATTTGGGTATCAGGGTATAAATTCCATAACTGATGCGACAAGAGTACAAGTCCCTTTTCCTGTCCAGCAATCACCCGAAGTCTTTTAGCCACTTTGGGGTCTTGCTTTTGCCGCCAAGCAGTAATTCTGTCTAAAGGAGCATTCACATATAAAACCCTGTTGTGTTTACTCATTTCAACAGCTATGTTTTTGCAATTGCTGCCAATCTCGGTGTCCCAAGGTTGTTGTCCAACAATGACGATATCTCTTCCAGAAAGAATGGGTGGGTTAGGCATGTAATAATTTGTTTTGTTGGTCGTCAATGCGCTTGGTGGTTACAATAAGCGCAGAGGAAAGATAAAAATATACGTTAGAGGGAAATTGCACCAAGGCTTCCTGCGGAAAATTGCCAATATTGAAAATAAAGATGACAAATGTGCAGCCCAAGCAAAGCGCTTTTAGCTCAGGATCTTTCATGCTGTAATAGTTATTGATACCCGTTTTTAGGATGGTATAAATCATGATTACAAAAATCAAAAGACCAATAGTACCTGCCTCCACGGTGGTGCGCACATAACCACTATCGGGCGGAAAATCTGCTAGGTAGGTACCGGGAGAAAACTTCTTGCCCCACTCTCCGGTTGAACCCAACCCCCCTCCTATCGGGTGCGTCCATACATAGGGTTTAATCCTTGCCTGATTTATTTTTCTCACTTTATACGAAGCATCATCGTTGGGCCGAAAGGCCGATTGGAAGCGCAAAATATTTTGGTTGGAAGTGGGCATAAATATCAAGCCTACAAAAAACAAGGCCGCGATGATTACGACAATTAATATATTCCGGCTAAACTTCATGATACCATATAGAATCAACACCGCAGGTACTAACGGGAAGGCTCCCCTAGTACCCGAAAAAATCATGTTGAAGAGGCAGGAAAAAATGAAAAATATCAACCAAATCCTGCGACCAACACTCACAGGCCCAGTGAGTATGCCGATGCACAAGACACTAGCTGCCACCATGTTGTAAGCAAAAGTTACGGGGTCGGAGAATATGGAGAACTTACGCCAGTGGCCAGCGATGAACAATAACTGCATGATTAAGTCGCTGGAATGCAGGTAGTCTTCTTCAAACTGAAAAAAACCAAAAAACTCTTGTTTGAAGGCGTACCATGCTGCCACAAAAGAAAAGAATAACCAGAAACTGATGATGGTACGTACAAAGGCTTTGCTGCGAATGTTAAACAGGAAGATGTAATAACTAATGGCTACTACGGCAATGGTACGCACGGTATAAACCCATGCCGCCCTTGAGGCTGCCACAGGATTGCCTACCTCAAGAATATTATACACAATCCAAACGGTGATGATGTTGGTTACCGGACTTTTGAGCAGCTCCCATTGTTTTTTTCGTTTTTGCTGCATGTAAAAATTGATGATAAACAAGAGCAACATGCCGTCCATCAAGGTGCCCAAGGGGAAATTGACCCCTAGCCGCAACAAAAACATGATGGCATAAGCGAGGGTCATGTAAGTAAGTATGCCAAACTGAGGTACTGTGGCTAAACAATACACCATTGGTGGCGCAACCAAGCCGCCAATTATGACTACGCCAAAAACAAACCCTTTTTGAACAACTAAAAAAGCAAACAAGCAAGAGATCAGGGTAAAAACAACAAATCCTGCGGGGTTGAGCAATTTCTCATCATACACCCATCTGCGCACCGTTCTCCCTAAAGCACGCCATCGGCCGCCTAATTGGGGATCTACGGGTATTTGAAAATTATCCATACGCGAGTGCTAGGGGGTTAGTGGTTAGTGATTAGTGGTTAGGGGTTAGTTATTAGTGGTTAGTTATAAAAATTAAATTGGCAGCAATCATTCCACCTAAACTTATAAAAAAATAACCACCTACTGTTTGCATCTATTACACCTTGATTTAAACAATTATTTTTCATCACTTCTTTGGTAAACCCACATTTAAACAACGTTTTCAAAAATAGGGTAATTGATACAAGTACTTAGCGAACCTAATGTTGCGGGATGAAATAAAACAATTAATCCATTGCCATCTTTAAAACAGGAATAGCTATCGCAAATGAGGAACAAGGAAAAAGCTACGAACCAGAGTTACCCACAGATGGGGCTTTCCATCGATTTTTTAATCGTAAAAAATAGGATTCTAGGTATTGAAACGATAGTTGTGCAATTGCCAGCGTGATGATTAGAACAACACAATGAAGCAATATTACTTGCCAATTAGTGGGCAAGAATTGCCAATGCGCAACCCAATTTGTGGCAGCTTTATAAACAAATACAATTACAAAACAATGGTACATATACACCCCATAACTGATAGCCCCCACCCATTCCAGCCATCTTTTCCAAAGAACTTTAGATGGTATAATGGGATTGGCTGCATCTGCCTGTACCAGTTTCAATTGAAAACAACCGTAAGCCAGACCCAAAGCCAACATTTGGAGGGGGAATTTTCCTGCAATAATGGCCAAGGAAATAAGCACCACCAACCATGGCGACCATTGTACTATCCGTTCACCAAAGCTACCCAAGGGCTTTTTCAAGGTATAAACCACCGCACCAGCAGCACCGATAGCAAAGTAGCCACACCTTGTCCATTCTATTGCACGGAGTATTTTATTGGTATAAAAGAGTAACTGTCCTTGCTCTTTTAGGCTATCCAAATAATAACAGGCCAGTTCAACGCTAATTTGAACTACAATCAAAACTGCGCAAATAGGCAAAAGTTTCTGTGCATATTTTTTTACAACAAAGGGCCAAGCCAAGTAAAACTGTTCTTCCACGCCAATAGACCAAGTGATGTCGGTAAAGGGTTGGTGGGGCTTAAAAACAAACAATACATAATTGGGTAAAACAAGTAAAAACAGCAGTGTTTTTATGCCATAATGCGCCCACACCTGCCCGCCCTCTATGTCCACATCCATCAAAAAGGGTAATAGGAAATGACCCAGTATAATTACCACGCCATACAATGGAAGAATGCGTAAAGCCCTTTTGATGTAAAACCTACGTAGGTTAATAACATGGGTAGGCGCATTTAATTGCTCTTTTAGCAGCAGGTGGGTGATTAAAAAACCACTCAAACAAAAGAAAATGGTTAAGCCCATTACCCCCAAACTGTTGAACCAGAATTCCCAAATAGCCCTAGGCATGGCAGGGAAAAAATCTTTTTTTGCTTTTGCATGGTTCAGTAATACAGCCAATGCGGCTACCCCTCTGGCTATTTGTAAACTAGGGAAATAATGCGTGGATGGGCTGATTTTAGGCTGCATCAGGCTTCTTTTTCTTTAGTTGACTTAGCCACATACTGCTATAAACCGCCACTACAGCAATCACCATTCCGCCCGCAATATCTCTGGGGAAATGCTGGGCCAGATATACCCTAGAATAACCCACCGACAAGGCATAAATAAAACCTAGTGGAACAATCCAGCGAGGCTTTAGGAGTAAACAAGCAATAAGGAACACACAAAAAGAGGTAGCAGTATGCCCTGATGGAAAACTACAATTTTCATGAAGTTCAACACCATCAACGGTGTGCACCAATGCCATATTGGCAATAGCCCTTGAGGGTCGCAAAATTTCTGGATAAGTATTTTTAATGCCTTGAACCAGTATGGTAGAGATCAAACAGCTATACAGTAATAATAAAAAGTGGTGTTTGCATTTAATCAGAATAACGATTAACGCAACCACCCAAGGAATCCATTCACCAAGCTGGGTAATGAGGGAAAACAATAAATCACCCCATTTTCCACCATCCACATTCATTGCAAGAAAGAATTGGTTTGTGCCAATAACCCAAGAGCCAACAAATAATATGGCGGCGATGAACATCGTCAGCCCTGCTGCTAAATGTAAATTACTACGATACAAAGTAGGGGTTAGTGATTAGTGGTTAGTGATTAGTGGTTATTTCCCACTTTTGGTCGGGGCGCAAATGATTTGTCTAGCTAATTAATTTATGGGTTTATGAAGCATATGATAATTGTAGAGACAGAGCATGAATCTGATAAAAAAATAGTTAGTCACAAGTTATAGATACAAAGAAGGCTATTATCATACAAAAATGATTTCTTGCAATGCTGCAACTTGTTGTGGAGTAGAAAAGGCTTACATAATATAGACACCTTAAAATCAACAAAAAACATTCGCCATAAAAAATTCCTATAACCAACTATCATCTAACCAAATTTTTATTGACCAATTTCCTTTACCAAAAACTACAACCTAATACCTAGTACCAGACCCCCTATAACCTATTACCTATTACCTAACACCTACAGAGTGTGCAGTAATCTTCACTACATATAATTGTTTCAAAGCTGATTCCCTGGTTTTGAAATAAAGAAAATCGGGGGTAATTTCTGTTATGTGAAAATAATTGAAGGCTACAGGTACATTGGTGGAAAAGCCATTTTTGCGCAAAGAATCAATGCCAACATTATCCGTGAATACAAACACGGGTGAACCTGTAGAAGCACATTTTCGTAAACTATCTAAGCCACCCCAAAAAGAGGGTGCTTTACTGTAATAGTCAAAAGAAAATGAATTTGCCGTCCAATTTACCACTGCCCCAGCATTAGGGTGGTTTTGGTTGATGTACCAAGCTGCATTGCTACCCGCTTGATACTGCAACAACGAAGGATACATGCTGCCATTAAGAAAGAGATATACGCCAAGAGCAGCTAGGTAACTCTTGCCAATTGCCCCCATTAGTTTTTGTTGGTTAAACAGTAAAATACAACCCGTAGCCGTAATAGCCACAATGGCAATGGCAAGGGTATTATTTTCTGGTCTGTAGAAACAAAGCAACAGTACACATACTGCAATCATTGCTACAATCAAAACATATTGCAACCACTTGATAATACCTAATAAACTAGGCCGTGCAGCTTTTACCACAAACTGGGCGGTGATGATGCTGAAAAAAGGAAAGAGGATGTTTAGATAATGCGGCAATTGAAACTTTGAAAGCGAGAAGACCAGAAATAGTAACATGCCCCCGCCAAGGCTAACAAACTCTTCTTTAAAGGCATAATCACGCGCTTTTGCTCGAAGGGCTTTCCAAAATATGGCGATATAAAACAACAGCCCCCAAGGTAAAAAAGCCCAAAGCATGGTGTGCAGATAAAACAATGGGTCGCCCTCGCCCTGGATGGGGCCAGTATTAAAAAAACGACCAAATTGGCTATCCCAAAAAAAGAAGCGAATACCAGATACCCCTCGTTTATTAAACACCAATTTCTCTGGATGCAAATCAAACTGAATGTACAAGCAGTACAATTCTGGGAGGGTAAATAATAGCACCAAAGCAATAGCCAAGAACCATTTTAAGCTGTAAAACTGTTTCCAATCCTTTTTTATTACCCATTCTGCAATAAATCCTCCACCTATGGGGATTAAGATAAACGGCCCCTTGGTCATCATGGCAGCACCAGTAAGTAAACAAGCTTTCACCAAAGGGATGAACCATTTTTCGGCACTAGCGGCAATGTAGAAATAGTAAATACTGCCAATTAATAAACCTGTTAAATAAGGTTCTGCTCGTACGTCATTGTTAGAAATAAACAAATGTGCTGCGGCAACATACATCAATAGACTCAATCGCGCAATGGTAATGGAGTAAACGAGTTTGGCAAATTGATAGGTATAATAGCCGCCTAAAGCGGAAAACAATAAAGCAGGTAGTTTATAAGCAAATGTGTTGATGCCGAAAAGTTTCATACTGATGGCAGCCATCCAAAAGGGGAAATGGGGCTTATCAAGCCAATCTACATTACCCACTTTTAAATTGACAAAATCACCAGTTTGGGCAATCGTTTTGGCTATTGTAGCATATAAAGTGCCGTCAGAATCGATAATGGTAATGAACAATCCAGAGAGATTGACTACAACTCCCAATAACAGCAGGGGCAGAAACCATTGGTTGAGCCATACTTCCCAATTATCAAGTTTTTTTTCAGGCATGTGCTATTAGTGGTATATGGTTTAAGGGTTAATTCCTTTAGGTATCCTATGAGAAGTTCTTGCGTAAACCTAACTACGGGTTTCTTGTAAGTCTAAGGAAAATCGCAGATACTCAATCAGCTATAAACGAACCGAATATAGCTGATTATCAAGTAGCAACATTTTCACTTTATCTCTTTTGAACAAATCTGTTTTAGAATGCGGTGTTCATGGCTGCTTCCAACGCTTTGAACAGAAGCAGGACCATAATTCAAGTAATTATCTTGTTCGAAGGCTATCAACCAGTTCGTGGCTAAATTCTTCGGCACCTTCTTTATTTAGGTGGAAGATGTCTGCAAACTTTTCAAAATGATTGTTGTAGCGGTCATTCTTAGTAAAATCAAGAAACTTTACGTTTTTGTATTGCTTTACTATTTCTATCAGTTGATCCTTACGAACGTTCGGTATTTCAGGAGCAAGTTTTGGCGAAATGACTACATAAGTGGGTATCCCATTTTGTGTGCAGTTGTTTAAGAACTGATGGAGCAACCGAAAAGCAACTGTATCTGTAGGTGGCTTTTTTTCCGCATCATCCTTTTGCGATTGGTTCAGCAACTTTTGGGTGTATTCCACTTCGTCTGGCGTCATGTGTTTGCGCAATGGGTTATAGCCATTCTCGTCTTTGGCAATTTTATTGGCCAATAAAATGTTGTTGGCAGAAATAAATAAAGTAGAATTATAAGGATAAACCTGACTAAACAATTTCCAACGTTCGTAGGGGCTAGAGAGTTCCTGGTAAGGAATTAACTCTGGGTGCTGCCGACAATGGGGTAGCAAGATGGAGAGCTTTTCATATTTACTACTTCCCTCAATAAATTCCCAAGTATTGATGTCTAAGATAACCATAGAAGGTTTTTTTCTCCGAAATATTACGTCTTGTAATGCCGTGTAATAAGGAATTTGCTGGGCATCGCAACCAACATTGTAACAAGATTTGCCAAAAGCAGCCGATAGAATGGCAGGGTCGTAGTGTCGGATGGCCCGAGAACTACCAAACACCAATATATCTGCCTCCACCTTATTCACCGCTTGGTTAATTTGGGCGTACTGGCCTTTGGTTTGACTAAAGTAAATCTGGCGAAGTCCAAAACCCAAGAGTTGGTCAATGGCTACCAATACCAATATAAATAGCGCAAGTCTTTTTAGAAAAATAAGCACGGTTTGTCTTTTTTAGAATTGAAAATAAATAAACTGTCCACCATTGAATACCCCCAATAACAACAAAGCAAAAAGCATAGTAACTATTGAACCCCAACGAACCACCATATTAGGATGGCGGAAGAAATTAAACTGATTAGGGAGGTATTCCATTTTATATTCAATCACTAAGAGCAACACAATGGCTAATGCACAATGTCCAAAATTGCTCACACTGTCGCCTAAGAAAGGGGCTTTGCCAAAGGTTTTCAAGTTTTTAATCAAGGTAAAAGCATTGTCTAAAGAAGTAGCCCTGAAGAAAATCCAGGCAAACGTAACAATGGTAAGATTTACCAGTAATCGTACCCCATCTACCAATGGTTTTGGTACGCCAATTTTTAAGTGTACATCTTTGGTAAAAGGAGTAATCACAAGCCCAATTATGGTAAATACCGCATGTAAGGCACCCCAAATAATAAAGGTATTGTTGGCTCCATGCCAAATGCCGCTTACCAAGAAAACGATGAATAAATTACGGTATTGCTTCCATTTAGGAACTCGATTGCCTCCTAAGGGAATGTAGAGATAATCCCTAAACCAAGTAGAGAGCGAGATATGCCATCTGCTCCAAAATTCATTGATTGATTTGGCAAAATAGGGTCGCCTGAAATTGGTCATTAGGTCAAAGCCCATGGTTCTGGCACTGCCAATGGCAATATCTGAATAACCCGAGAAATCGCAATAAATCTGGATGGCAAAGAAGAAACAAGCAATGGCAATGGAGCTACCGTTGTGTATTTCTGCATGGTCAAAAATGGAGTTGACATAAATAGACAATCGATCGGCCACTACGAGTTTTTTAAACAATCCCCACAACATTTGCTTGAGCCCCTCCACCATATTGGTGTAATCGAAGGGATGCTCTTCGTGCATTTGGTGCAGGATATTCTGAGGACGTTCAATAGGGCCCGCTACCAATTGGGGGTAAAACATCACGTAAAGACTATAGATGCCAAAATGCTTCTCCGCTTTTTGGTTTCCCCGATACACTTCTATGGTGTAGCTCATTGCCTGAAACGTGTGGAAGGATAAGCCTATCGGCAATAGGATAGACAAATAAGGTAAAGGATTCTGTGCGCTGAAATTATGTAATACCGCAGATAAGTTTGTGTTTAAGAAATTGTAGTACTTAAAAAATACCAACACCCCGATATTGGCCACCAAACTACAGAGCAACAATTGCTTTCGCTTCTTGAGGTCTTTAGTGGCTTCTAAATAAATACCCGCATAGTAATCGATAACAATGGTAAAGCCGAGAATAAGGATATAAATGGGCACGAATGCCATGTAGAAATAACAACTGGCTATCAGCAACATGAGCCACCTAAATCGGTGCGGGAGCAGAAAATATAAAGCCGTTACAATAATGTAAAAAAGTACAAAAGAGATGGAGTTAAAAATCATGCTGGGTTAGTTGGCTGCGATTTGGGTGAAACAGAAACGAAATCGGTTGGCGGGCAATATCCCTCTTTTTTTGAATTACAGACAATATCCGTTCTGATATTCAAAAAGTAGTACAAAAAATGAAGCCTCATCGTTGCGCATATAAACAACAATGAGGCTTTATCAAATGGATTACTTCCTAAGTAGAGGGATGGATTAAATGTTTAAACCACCACATGCACTGATAACCTGACCAGTGATGTAGGTACTCAAATCGCTGGCAAGAAATAAACTGGTATTCGCTATTTCTTCGCCTTTGCCAAAACGGCCTAATGGAATCTTTTTCAAGAAATCGGCTGCGCCAGCACCATCTTGCAAGTAATGGGTCATGTCGGTTTCAATAAATCCTGGCGCTATGGCGTTGCAACGAATGTTGCGGCTACCCAATTCAGCAGCGATTGATTTGGTAAAACCTATGATGCCCGCTTTGCTCGCTGCATAACTGCTTTGGCCTGCATTACCACGGATGCCTATGATGGAACTCATATTGATGATAGAGCCCGATTTGGCTTTCATCATGGGTTTGATTACTTGTTTGGTGATGTTGAACACGCTTTTTAGGTTGGTATCTATCACATCATCCCACTGTTGCTCGGTCATTCTTAGCAATAAATTGTCTTTGCTAATGCCAGCATTATTCACACATACGTCAATTGCTCCAAACTCTTTCAATACCTCTGCAATGAAGGTTTCTGATTGGGCAAAATCGGCGGCATTGCTTTGATAAGCTTTGGCTTTTACACCGAAACCAGTTAGTTTTTCCACTAGTGCCGCGGCTTTTTCTGCACTGCTATCGCTAACGTAGGTAAATGCTATTGACGCACCCTGCTCGGCAAACTTCACTGCTATAGCTTCTCCAATACCCCTTGCCGCTCCTGTGATTACGGCAACTTTATTGTCTAATAATTTCATGTTGTTCATTATAATAAGAGTGGACAAATATAAGCGGTCGCCACACTGAGATGCTACTGCCCGCTAATAATTGATTTTGAGGGGTGGGTCATTCACAAAAAGTCAGCCCTTCTTTTCGCAAATACACAATAGCATGACGAAAATTGAGTTTGCTCATGTCCTTCCCATTGATTTAAAAGCTCCATTATTGTTTCATGTTATAGGGAATGTAATTCTCCCAACGCCATGGGGTAAAAGTGTCACCAATACTGTATGCCAATAGTTCTTTAAAAATACTTTCCCCATTGTCGTTGTTGGTCATAATTACTACTGCAATTTTTTTATCAATAAAACAAATTGAATAGTGACCCCAACCCTCGTCGTGTCCTTCTTTAAAAAATGCTTTTCCATACAATGACTTAAAAACACCTACTCCCAAGCCATAGCCTAACTGAATACTGTCATTATCCATGCAGTCAACTTTTGAAAGAGGGCCAAATTGACTCCTTGATTTTATGCGAATTTGTGTAGTTGTTATTGCTTTAAAACTCTTTTTTGAAAGCCCTTTGCCAGTAATCATTGCTGTGTAAAATTTAGTAAAGTCTTCCAATGTTGTACTCATAGATCCCCCTGCACTGGCTTCTTTCCATTTCATAAGTTCGTACGGCTCACCTTTTGGGTTGTGTCCATAACAAATATTTGAGTCAAAACGGGGTTGCCAAACTTGGCTAGTATTGGTCATACCCAAAGGGATAAAAACCCTTTCCCTTGAAATAGTTTCATAGTCTTTGCCTGTAATCTGCTCCATTACAAATTGTAAAAGGTAAAGCCCCTCGCCTGAATAGCTGTAACGAGTGCCTGGCTCAAACAGGAATTTTAGTTTCTTGTCAGCTTCAAACCAACGCCAATTTGGAAAACCTGTCGTATGATTTAAACACATACGGGCAGTTATTTTCTTGTAACGTTCATCCGCTTTCAAGTCATGATACCCTCGCCGCCAACCTTTAATTATATAGTCAGGTAATGGTTTGCTTAAATAGGCTACAAGGGGTTTATCTAGGTCAATCATTTTTTCCTGTACAAGCTGCATGGCAATGTATGCAAACACCATTTTAGCCAGTGAAGCACCGTACATGATAGATGTTGGTTCCAATGGGATTTGCTTTTGAACATTTGCAAACCCATAGGTTTTGCTGAATATGGGCTTGTTGTCATTAAAAACTGAAATAGCTACACCAGAAACATTTGCAGTTTTCATGAGGTAGTCAATTTTTGCATTTAAACTGTCAATAGGAATCGTTGTACCATCAATTCTTTTTACAGACTGCCCATAAGTTAGGGTAGTTAGCAAAACTAGAATTGTAGTTAGGAATTTGAAACGAATCATCATGGAATTACTATTTCGTGGTGTATGTTTTAATGAGAGCAAAGTATTTATTTAATGAAATGGATGCATGATACCAACATCGATTACTACCTACTATAGCTAACCCACCTTTTTAGTTTGCGTAGCGGGAAATTGGTAAGCAGGATGAAACTCCTGCAAAGTGGTACGCAGAAAATCACGATCCAGATGGGTATAAATTTCGGTGGTGGTAATGCTCTCGTGGCCCAGCATTTCTTGCACAGCTCTCAAATCGGCTCCACCTTCCACTAAATGAGTTGCGAATGAGTGGCGAAATGTGTGTGGCGAAATGTTTTTAGCTATTTCTGCCTTCTTGGCCAAATCTTTAATGATATAAAAAATCATCACTCTGGTGAGTATCTTCCCTTTGTTGTTGAGAAAAACAATGTCTTCAAATCCTTTTTGGATGGTTTGATGCACCCTTATTGCATTAAGATACAGGGTTACGTATTTCATCGCATCCCTACCTATGGGGATCAATCTTTCTTTATCGCCTTTGCCCGTTACCTTGATAAATCCATCCTTAAAAAACAAACCGCTGATGCGCAGGTTTACCACTTCGCTTACCCGCAAACCACAACTGTACATCGTTTCGAGGATGGCTTTATTGCGTCCACCCTCTTGTTTACTCAAATCTACAGCGGCAATCATTTTTTCTATTTCCTCAAAGCTGAGGGTGTCGGGCAAGTGACGCTCGGTTTTGGGTACATCCAATAATTCGCACGGGTCATCATCACAAATATTTTCGATGAGGCAATACTTGAAAAAAGCCCTTACCCCCGAAATTGTCCTCGCCTGAGAAGAAGGAGTCATGCCCAATTCGGCCACCCAACGCACAAAGCCATGCAAGTCTTTCAATACAATTTCCTTTGGCTGTTTGGTAGAGCCAATAATCTCTAGATAAGCCGTAAGCTTTTCCATATCTCTATAGTAAGCTTCCACAGAATGTTCGCTTAACGATTTCTCTAACTGTAAATAGGCTTTAAATCCTTTTCTTTCTGCAATCCACATAATTGAGGTGTAGGTTTTAGGTGATAGGTTAGTGTTAGGGAAAATGGTGAGGGGGGGAGATTCAATTATCCATTTCGTACAAAATCAATCCAAGCCTCGCAAATCACTTTAAATTCTTGTAAGGGAACGGTTCGTTCGATGACTCTTGTATTCTTTTCTATAAAACTACACTGCTTAGTGTAACATAAACAATTGAGGGACTTGAAACGGATATGTCGTAATCAATTTCAAATGGGTTTCCAATCAAAAAACTTATTCAAGATCAAATTTGGCGAGGATATTCCAAATTCTTAACCAGTTATAATCAAACTCAAATATTATAGGATACTAAGAAATCGGTAGGATTTAAAATTGGTATTTTCCTAAATGGATGCATAACCAAGAGGTGAAAATCACCGGATATTATGCAAGAGGCGTTACAGGCAACGGCAAGCTCCAAAAACATGTTGTCTTTTTTATCTTCACAACTATCAATCTTCTCTACAACATTAAAGAAAACAGCATTCTTTTCAAGGGCGGTTAGAATTGCAATTCTTTTGCTTTGGGTTAGGTATTTATCCAGTTTTTTTCTATAAATCACTTCCGTGTATTCGGTAAGGATACTATCCGACATGGCAATACGACCCAAGCGCAATATCCTATCAAAACAAATAGCGGATGTACTGTTTGCAATTAGGTTTGCACTGATAAAGCAACTAGTATCCACCACAAAAAAGGTATCATCCATTGTTGAGGATTTCATTTAACGTTTCTTGAGTAAGCCCTTTATCCTTCATTTCCTCTCTTGTTTCATTCAGAAAGTCTACATATTCATCATATTCTTTTGACAGCATTTCTTTTGCAATAGCAAGGTTAACCTTGTTGCCAACCGATTTTCTTTGGTAATCAGATGCCTGTTGCCAAGCTTTTGCCAGTTTTTCGTCAACTTCAATTACGATTCTTTCCATAATATTTCTCTTTAAAATTCAACCAAATGTACTTCAATTTTATTCGTTCAAGTTCCAATGCCTAAGTCTAATTTGTTATGAAAGCTAACCATTTTAAAAACGCCTAGCACCATTCGCAAAATAATTACCGATACCCAAAACCTATTTGTGTACACCTCCTTGTAGTCATGTGCCTTTTAAACTTCTACAACAAAGGCAAAAAAGCCATACCAACCAAGCACCTAAAAACTATAATTTCTCCCATTTATCAATTTCCGCTTGAAGCGCATCTATTCTATCCTGAATATCTGCTTGCGCAGCTTGGCCAAATTCGCGCAGCTTTATCCATGCCATTGCACCAACATTCTCCCATAAAGATTCATGCACTTTTCGCCTTCGAGGATCCGGTTCTGGCCAATCTGTTTTTACTTTTTCCACCAACCGCAACGCCGAAATGGCTTGTTGCTCCTTGGTTTTATAGTTGTCCAGCTTGGCTTGCTGATTGCGTAAAGCCTGCTGTTTACGAAACACTTCGTACTGCTTTTCTTTTTTCCTTTTGGCTAATTCCCCCTGTTGCGTGGCATCAATTTGCGCTTGCAAATCATTGGAAATTGGGGGCAACATTATGGGCTCCATCGCAATTTGCTTGAGGGTGGTGCCCGTTCGCCAATTGCGATCACCAGTTTCCATCATTCCCATCATAGACCGGCTTACCCCTAAAAAAATGGCCAAATGCTCCTGCGTTAATCCATACACATCTCTCAATCGTTGAACCACCGTTTTCTTTTTTTCCATCGAAATTTTTTTTGTGACAAATTTTTTGTGACAAATATAAATTCCACAAAAAAAATGACACAATTTTGTAGAAAAAATTTTGTGACATTTTAAAATGTCACAAAAAATTTGTCACAATTTTTTTCTCGTTTATTTTTACAGTGTACACAATGCCGTTGATGAACTAACCCAAAAAATGTAAAGAGGGAAAACTGCGTTTTTTGTAGCGCCGGATTCTAAGGGGGTCGGCACTATAGGTCCGACGTTACGAGTGACGCATAACCAAAGTTTGTGATAATCACCCTTGTTTTTCTTTTGAACAAGCAGTGTAATAACAAATACAAACAAGGCTTTTCGTGCAAATACTGTAATCTCCTAAAAACACCTTTTACTTAGAAACACCTGTTTACAGCCCCCCAATAACATAGCGTACGAGGGCAAACCCCTCCACCAAAAAAGCTATCTTTGAAATCTATGGCGGTAAATCATTCACTCAATACAAGTACGGTAAGTCTTAGCGACATAATAGGCAATGGTAAAATTTATAAAGTGCCGCCCTATCAAAGAGATTATTCTTGGAAACAAGACCATTGGGAAGATTTATGGGCTGATATTCTGACCATTCTGGATGGTAGTAGTATCCATTACATGGGTTCTATTGTGCTCCAAGATAAAGGTGATAAAAACTACAGCATTATAGATGGACAACAAAGAATTTCCACGTTAACATTAATTGTGTTAGCCACCATTAGAGCAATACAAAACTTAGTTGATAGGGGCATTAACAAGGATAACAACATAGAAAGGATTGCAATACTTACTAAAAAATTTCTTGGGGACAAAGACCCTGGTTCCTTAACCTATTCTGCCAAACTTGAACTCAACGAAAACAACAATAGTTTCTTTCAAACGCATTTAATGGTTTTCAGGCAGCCCTTGCACGAAAAAACGCTGGGCGATTCTGACAGGTTGCTTTGGCAGGCTTACCATTTTTTTCTAAGAAAAATAACCGCACATTTTCATAACAACAATAATGGGGAAGACCTAGCAAACTTCCTTAACAAACAAGTTGCTGAACGAATGATGTTTATTCAAATTGTGGTAGAAGATGAGCTTAGTGCTTACACCGTTTTTGAAACCTTAAACTCAAGAGGGGTGGGTTTAACGGTTACAGATTTATTGAAAAACTACTTATTCTCTTTGTCCACAAAAGTTGATTTAGCGCATGTTAAAGAAAAATGGAGAAAAATTGTAGATACGGTGGGGTTAGACAATTTTCCCACGTTCCTTCGTCATTTCTGGAATTCAAAAAACAATCTCATTAGACCAGAATATTTATTTCGTGCTATGAAGGAGGTAGTAAAAACATCTCCTAAAGTGATTGAACTTTTAGATGAATTAGAACAAAATGCGCAACTGTACAATGCATTGTCTTATGCTTCTGACCCATTTTGGATTGGTCAAAGGGATCAAAAGAAAAGAATAAAAGAGTTAGAATTATTTAAAGAAAAGCATGCATTGCCGTTGCTCCTAGCCGCATATAATAAACTAACTGCGGAAGAATTTACTAAAGTCTTAAGAGTGGTTAGCGTAATTTCTTTTCGCTACTCCATAATAGGAGGATTGTATACAAATTTGAAAGAAGCTATTTATAATAAAGCTGCAATAAAAATCAGTAACAATGACTTAACTACGGCATTTTCTATTGCCAAAGAATTGAAGACCTTATATACCAATGACCATGATTTTAGAAACGATTTTTCAACCATTACCATTAGTACAAAAAGTAACAAAAAGCTAGTTCGGTATATTTTATTTGAAATAGAGAATCATCTGGCTCATACAGATACAGATTATGAAGATAGTCCAGCAACCATAGAACACATTTTGCCAGAAAACGCCGGTGATGAATGGGTTGCAAATTTTCCTGTTTCAATCCAAGAATCTTTTGTTTTCAGACTTGGAAACTTTACTTTACTTGAGGATGACAAGAATAGAGCGTGCGGAACAAAGCATTTTGAAACAAAAAAAGCTATTTATCAAACTAGCCAATATGCCATTTCTAAACAAATAGTTTCCCAAGATTGGACACCTAATACTGTAGAAAATCGACAAAGCCGACTTGCTGAGTTTGCTACCGCTTGCTGGCGACTTCCTTACTTCGAATAAAAATTTATTGAGCTTGTTGTTGCCCTACAATTACAAGCCAATTAGTCATTCAATGAGCAAGAAAACATAGCTATCGCAATGCAGCCGTATCCCCATAAAAAAACTTCCCGTCAGGATTAGCTAACGGGAAGTGCGGAAATGTTGTGCCTTGTTTAGGGGCAAGCTATAAATAGTTGAAATGCATTAATTGTAATTAAATGGCCATTTTGGGTTGAGCATAAAGGGGTGCTGGATGGTAGAATTGGGGTAGGCTGAATTTGATAGCTTTCATACCACCACGACCGCCTGTAAGCAAACTGTAGAACACTGGAAAATGAGCCTTAATAAAAATATCAGTGTTGGTTAGCACATAAATAAGTATTGCAGGAATTAACACATAGAAAACGATGTTGGCGTGGGGTAAATGATACAAATGCTTGCTGTTAACCCACTCGCTCACACAATTAATAAGTGGTGCATGGAAAGCGTAGATGAAGAAAGAACACTTGCCATATTTCTGAAACCAGGTGGAACTTTCTGCTTTTACAATCAATTTGTCAAACCCAAACCAGATGGCATAAGCACCTACCACTTCGTTTATTTTGTATAATAAGGTTAACCAATATTTCACATGGATGGCCGCATCTAGCTCGGCGTATGCCATAGTTGTTCTTAACAACCCGATAGCAATGAAAAGGGTTAAAGCCCATTCTGCCTTGAAGAAACGAATGGGAGTCAATACATCTTTATTGTACATTCTCAAATAAAATCCGAACACATAAAAAACGAAGGCTCTGTCTCTTGTTTCGCCATCTAAATAGTTAGTAAACAACCAAATTAAGGTAAGTACCACCAAAGTGTGTATTGGAAACTTAGCAAGAACTGCTTTAATAATGGGAGAAATAGCAGCCATGATGAAGATTATTTTCAAATACCATAGTTGGAAGGCGGCAGGATTCATCAGCGTAAAATTGAAGCAGTCACGGAGCGTAAAGGCCCAAACTGGCTTGCCGAGTATTCCTATATTAGTACCTACCCCATAAATTAAAACATCAAATAGCATGGTTATTCCCAAGCCCAAAACACTGATGATAGCAAAAGGGATTAACAGGGTAGTTGCTTTTTTAGCAATCATATCATAGTAAGAATCGAATTGGGAATTGGCCATTAGATATCCAGAGATACCCATAAGAATGCCCATTCTAAAACGCAACAAAGAATTGGAGAAGAGCAATTCAATAAAGTTGCTGGCGTTAAAAGATTGGTGGATAGTGGTAGAAGGAGTGATAACGTAAGGGGCAAAGTTGTAGTTATGGATAAACAACAATGCGAACATGCAAATAAGGTAGTAGAAATTGATCTTGCTTTTAAGAAATGGGCTCATGCGGTGCGGTATTTTTGTATCAATAATTCGGTTAAAAATCTTGGACAAAGAACCGACTATTACAACCCGTGTACTGTAGTGAAACTGATTAATCGACTACTACAAACCATTGATTAGAAGTACACATCTTCGATGAGTAGGATGTCATTTTTTGGCTTAGAAAGCAGGATGGCCACCACGTCAAACTGTATGGTAGTCCATTGAGGATTTTCGTTCAAATAGGCAGAAGCCGCATTTTTAAGATGTTGCATTTTGGCGTGGCTAATGCTTTGCTCTGGTTGTCCGTACTTGGTGTTGGTTCTTGTTTTTACCTCTATTATATGTAAGCGGTTATTTTTTGAGGCAATAATGTCTATTTCAAGGTGTTTGTACCGCCAATTCTTAATAATAATGTTAAATCCCAGCGTTTCTAGATAGTTAGCCGCTAAAGATTCGCCTTTATTACCTGTTTGTTTATTCTTCATGTATTTTCGTTTGAATACCGCTAAAACATTTATTTATGCAACTTAAAGGAAAAATATTCCACCTTACTGGAAAGGTGCAACATTACGCATGGGGAGGTTTCAAATATATACCATCATTATTGGGTACGAGCAATGAGGGCAATAAACCTTGTGCAGAGTATTGGATGGGGGCACACAACTCGGCACCTTCTGTTATTTCAGATGGAGAAAACAGCATTCCGCTGAATGAATTCATCCACCAAAACCCCGACCTCGCTATTACCTCGGCGGTATATAAACGTTTTGGTGAATTGCCCTACCTATTTAAAATATTGGACGTGAACGACATGCTGTCCATACAAGTACACCCTACTAAAGAAGAAGCAGAAAAAGGTTTTGATGCCGAGGAAGCGGCAGGGATACCTATTAATGCCCCACATCGTAATTATAAAGACCGCAACCACAAACCCGAAGTAATGGTAGCTCTGAGTGAGTTCTGGCTTCTGCATGGCTTTAAATCACAGGATGCGCTGATGCAATTACTCCTTGAGATAAAGGAATTTAACATCCTAATTGCCTTGTTTAAAAAAGAAAGCTACAAAGGTTTGTACCAATTTGTTATGGAGCTACAGCAAGCTGAAGTGGACAACCTGCTTGCGCCGCTGGTAAAACGTGAGCTTAGAAGAAAAGCAAACAATGAATTGACCAAGGCCGATGCAGGTTGGTGGGTAAGCAAACTGTTTGAAAATGATGCTCCCATTAAAAACATTGACAGAGGTGTGTTTTCCATCTATTTCTTCAATATTGTGCAAATAAATCCTGGTGAAGCCATCTTTCAGGCTGCCGGTATTCCCCATGCTTACTTAGAAGGGCAAAATGTAGAACTCATGGCCAACAGCGATAATGTACTTCGTGGTGGTCTTACCCCAAAGCATGTGGACGTACCAGAACTGATGAAGCATACGTTATTTAAAGCAGTAACCCCACAAGTGATGAAGGGCGATGAAATTGGTAATTTGGAAATGGGCTACCCATGCCCTGTGCCTGATTTTGGCATTAAGAAAATAGTGGTAAACAATAATTCTTACCAAACTATCGCCACCTCCCTAGAAATTATCATTGCCATAGAAGGCGGTGCCGTAGTAAATGGCAGCAATAATTTGGTATTAAAACAAGGAGGAGTAATTGCCGTTTTACCGGGTGAGGCTTACAAGATAGAATCATCGGGCAAGTGTGTGTTGTACAAGGCTTATGTTCCTGCATAGCATTCTGTAACTTTGAGTTTGTATTTAAAGAAGGGCATTGGGTATATGACTTACATACACAATGCCCTTCTTTTTTTCACCTTATTCAGATTAGCAATAACCAAGAAAATAACAAGACCATTAAGTCATGAGGTTGTCGAACACATTTATTGAACCCTAATTATCTCCACTTTTTTGGCTTCATTGGTGGTTATTTCGAGGTAATAAACCCCTGATGGTATAGATGGATGATTTTTTTTCAGATCAAACTGATAGGCCCAATTCCCTTTCTTGCCCAATTCAGTGATTTGAGAAATGATACGTCCTTGTACATCTGTAAGCTTCCAATAAATCCTACTTTCCCTTTGTAATGTAATGGAGGTATTCACCAAACCATTAGTAGGATTGGGAGAAACAAGCCCAATGCACTGCTGGCAATTTTCATCAGAATAAATACCACCATTGCCTTTTTCTACAGCTACTAGTTGATACGCGTTATTATAGGCTAGCTTTTCGGTTAAATCTCCATTGATCGAAATGTCTTGAGGCGAAAACTTATTTGTTTTGAGCTGCAATACACACTCAAATAATAAGGTACTATCAGGTATAGAAAGGGAAGCGCCTTTGCTATCATACCATAAAAACGAAAGCATTCCTTCATTACTGTTGTTGGCATTAATATCCACCCCAAATGGATTATTGCCCAAAGATTTGAATGCAAAAACTTCTGGATTGAACCGTAGAGTAAATTGAAGCCCAATAAGTTTATCGAAATGCTTCACCCTTAGCGGAATCCTTACTTCTCGAGCAACTGAAGGAATCCTTATAGGTTCGTAAAACAATAAGAGCGGTTTGGTGAACATTGGTTTCGTACGCAAAATGCTGGCATTCCAATCATAATTCACGTCCCCGAGTTTGATGCCAATAAAGGTTTTATTCGTTTGGTTTGACGTAAAATCTTTTACTACTATACTGTCTTTATACGGAAACGGGTTATTGGGATTAGCAAACACACTACTGCTATCAACAAAAACCCAACGCCTATTCTTTGGAAAAATAGTATCCAATCCTAAAATAAACCGCTTCATGTACAATAAATCTAGCGTTGAAACATTCCCACTCCCGTCCACATCTCCTGCAATCAATTTATAGGGCGAATTAAATAATAACCTCCCCAGTATATGCACTTGCGTAAGATTAATATCCAATACAGATATACCATTTGTTTTGGAGGTCTCTAGGGTTTTATATGGCTTAATGGTGCTATTCACATAGTTGCTTGCGGTGAATCCAAATAAACCTGAAAAGGCATTAATTTTTTGGGTAAGCGACCTAGTTGTAACAGTTACAGCAGTATTGGGTATTACCACTTTACTTGGGTTGATAATTCTGCCACTAATGTTAAAGCAGGGCACATCAAAACCTGCCACTTGATCCGTGGTATTATCTGAACTTCCTTGTTTGGCACTTAAGCCCATGCCACGACGAGCAAAAGCCTTCCAAATGGCACAACTGTAAGCACCACCATAAAGGATTGAATCTGCAGCCAGAATAGCATCTCTCGCATCTAAAAACCCAGGAGAACAAGGTTGCAGTTTTAGACCTGTCATTACTAATTGTATTGCTATATTATTTCCCCCTCCACCAGTAGCTGCATACAAATTTGAATTGATTGAATTGACTTGTTGGATAATATTCCAAGTCATATCCCAAAGCACGGAACACCATATTTCACCAATAAAATGTACTTGGCCATTGGTGGCTACATCTGCATAGGTAAGCGGATTAATGCTCATGTCGGTGCTGTAAGGATAGGTACGGTTGCCCTCGCCAGCAGAAATTTGGCTGTGAGCATAACAAGCGTGTGTAATGGGCTTGACACCGTCTGAGGTTTTAGCCGTTTTCCAATTGGTGGTTAGCATCAAACTGATGTAATCGCTCCATCCTTCGCCGCCTTGTTCTTTGTTTAGGAGACAGGTAACCGTATTGCTCCCCCCTGTTAATCGAATAGATACACCGTGTGCATATTCATGGGTGATAATCCCATTGTCCAGCGAACCATCAAACATAACTGAATTAAACAAGGTTACATTAACAGTAGCTCCAGAAGTTAATTGGGTGGCCAGAAGTGCCCCGTCTGTACTAGAAATCGTTACAGCAGGAATGGTAATTGAAGGATCTAAACCATTCATTACAAAGGCGTTTCCAGATGCATAAACTATCACACCAACAGCACCTGCATTTTGCGCATTCTTAATTTTAGTAGCATAATTGCACACTCCTGCATTATCAATCAAAGCAATTTTTCCTGTTAGGCTGTTTACTGGTGCCTTACAAGCATAATGTGTGGTGGCTGTAGTTGCATTATCGTTATAGAAAACAACATTGGCAGTAATTGGTCCCTTATTTTTCAACAAGTTATTAGTACTAAAGCTGCCTTCCACTGCGGCGTAATTTCCTGCAATACCTATCGGTGAGTTGATAGTAATTAGCGAGCTATTATTGGGGGTATATAAATACATCTGCATTCTACCACTAATGCCGTCCACATAAGTGGTAAAATTGGCATTATTAGTCCCCAATCCATCCTGTGCTTCTGCTTTAATATAATCGCCTGCCAGTCCTCCCCGTCCAAGATTATCATTTTGAAAATTGCCCGCAGCTTCTGTAAAACCATACTGGTACAGAATATCGTGGCTTATGTTGTTCCAATAAAATAAGTTATCTGTGGCAAACTGTCTGTTTACCGTAGTAGAGGGCGATTGGGTAAAATTAGGGACACGGTTAAAACGCAACGTATTACCCGTTATTGTGGTTGCCGTATCTGCTCTGCCTGGTGCATTAAGTTTTAAGCTATCGTCATAAGCAAATACATTGTTTCCCCTGGTGTATGCATAATTGGAGGTTCCATCATTATGCCATCCATTTGTAGTGGCATTGTTAGTAGTTCCTGCTTTTAACCATGGATTAGTTTCTGTTCCCATACTTCCGACAAAAACACTTTCTATTGGATAGGGTATCACAAAATAGGTGGCTAATGTGTAGGTGGGTGCTTTTTGTTGTAGGTTGTTTATGGGTGCTTTCCATGCAATTTGCTTTCGCATTTGTTTAGGTTTCTCTTGAATTTGATGAGTGTCATGCTCATATAATGTGTAGTTATGCTTTCTAATTAATTCACCTGTAACTGCATCAATACATACCATCCAAAAGTCACTTGTGTTGTCACAATCTATATCTACTTGCCATGACAGGTGTAAAAGACTATCCGATTCCTTATTTACCCAAATCAGCTTAACATAAATAGGCTGTTTGGCCAAATTACCTGGTGAAAACGTAGCAGCCCCGGAGTTGCTGGGATTCTCCTCTATTGGCAAAATATCTACTGGCGTTGGTAGGGCTAAATGTTTTGCAACTTCCTTTATTGCATCAAAAGCAGACATTTTTGTAGTTAAAGAATATGCCGTACTCGGAAGATGCTGAAAAAAATGGCCAGAAACATGTTGAATTTGCTGGTCTTTTACCACCAACGATTGAATAGCGTTGAATATTTTAATTCCCTTCCAAGTTTGCTGTAGATATACATACTGCAAACCAAGAATAGGATCGGTATGCTCACTTACAATTTCTGCTCCCTCGTAGTTGTCAGTATTTATACGAAACCCTTTTTGGGTGAGTAATTGCAACAATTCTTTTTCGCTATTGCCGGACTGGGCAAATAACAAAAAAGGAAACACGGTGCAAAAAATAAGGACGACAATTAACTGTTTTGGCATATCACAATCATCTAACCGTTTACTGTACTGTTGTTTGTTTTAATCCTATTTGATGCAATCGTTAAAAAAAGTCAGAATCTATTTGCCAAGCAAATACAACACAGTACTAAAAAACGGCACAAAATATGGCTTTTAACCTTTCAAAATAATGGTGAAGCGCACTACTTCTATATTTTGGAAAAGTATCCCCATAAAAAAACCGCATCACTTATTAGGGTGATGCGGTCTTGTATGCTTAAAGGCTACTACTAAATAATACTAATTGCCTTTGTTTTCATTTTCTTCGAGCTTAGCACGAATGTTAGCCAAAGCACTTAAGTCACCCAAAGTGGTTTTTTCAACTTTTTGTTGAACCAACTTCACTTCTTTTTGGGTTTTCTCTGCTTCTAGTCTAGCTTCTTTTCTAGCGGCATCTTTTTCTTCTTGTTGAGCTTGCTCCCAAACACGGGTATAACTTAACAAAATTCTTTTTTCATTTCTGTCAAACTCAATTACTTGGAAAGTAAGTGTTTCGTCCATGGCCACTGTTTTGCCATCTTCTTTTACCAAGTGGCGAGCAGGTGCAAAACCTTCTAAACCATAAGGTAATTGTACCAAAGCTCCTTTATCGTCTCTTCTAGTAACAGTACCTTCATGTTTAGTACCAATACCGAAGGTTTCTTCTAGTGCATTCCAAGGATCTTCTTCCAATTGTTTGTGACCTAACTGTAGTTTACGGTTGTCTTTGTCAACACCCATGATGATGATGTCGATGTATTGACCCACTTTCACATAGTCACTTGGGTGATTGTAGCGTTTCAACCAGCTTAGGTCGCTAATGTGAATCATGCCACCAATGCCAGTTTCCAATTCAAGGAATACACCATAAGGAGTGATGTTTTTAACCAATCCTTTGTGTTTACTTTCAACTGCATATTTGAACTCGATAGTATCCCAAGGATCGTTGGTCATTTTCTTGATTGACAAACTCATCTTGCGCGTATCCTTATCAAGGGTTACCACACGAGCTGCATGTTCATCACCAAGTTTGAAGAATTCTTTTGCGTTAACTGGTGTGTTAGCCCAGCTAATTTCGCTTACGTGAACTAGACCTTCAACACCAGGCTGAACTTCTAAGAACGCACCGTAATCTTCAATGTTTACTACTTTACCATGAACAATAGAACCTTCTACTATTTCAGCAGGAAGTACTTCCCATGGATGTGGCGTTAGTTGTTTTAGACCTAAGCTGATACGTTTTTTATCATCATCAAAGTCTAATACTACCACTTGTAGTTTTTGATCCATTTTCAATACCTCGCTTGGGTGAGAAATTCTACCCCAAGAAATATCGGTAATATATAGTAAGCCATCTAAGCCACCAAGATCCATGAAAGCACCAAAGTCTGTAATGTTTTTCACCACACCTTCTAGTACTTGTCCTTTCTCTAGTTTGCTCATGATTTCCACACGTTGTGCTTCAATATCGCTTTCAATCAATGCTTTGTGCGATACTACGGCGTTCTTAATGGTTTCGTTAATCTTAACCACTTTAAACTCCATTGTTTTACCCACAAACTGGTCGTAATCAGTTACAGGTTTTACGTCGATTTGTGAACCTGGTAAGAATGTTTCCATACCAAATACATCCACAATCAAGCCGCCCTTGGTTTTGCTGGTAACATAACCAGTAACCACTTCGCCTGTTTTGTTAACTTCCATGATACGTTGCCAAGCACGGAACGTTCTTGCGCTCTTGCGGCTCAAAGTTAGGTTGCCATGTTTGTCTTCTTTTTCCACTACCATTACTTCCACAGTGTCGCCGATTTTTAAACCAGTTACATCTCTGAATTCATTGAGGGAAATCAAACCATCGCTTTTGAAGCCGATGTTTACCACCACATCTGTTTTGGTTAAACCCACCACAGCACCGTCGATAATTTCACCATCTTCAATTTGTACGAAAGTGTTTTCATACACTTTGTCATACTTTTCCTTTTCCTCTTTTGGATAAAGGCTTACGTTTCTTTTGTCAACACTCCAGTCAAAATCATCGTGAGGCGTTTCTGGTATTTCCACAGGGGGAACATAAGAAACCACTTTTACTTTTTCAACAACAGGTGCTTCTTCTACCACTGGCGCAGCCTCTTCAGCTACCACAACAGGTGCTTCTTCTACCACTGGTGCAGCTTCTTCAGCTACCACAGCAGGTGCTTCTTCTACCACTGCTGCAGCCTCTTCAGCTACCACAGCAGGTGCTTCTTCTACCACTGGCGCAGCTTCTTCAGCTACCACAGCGGGTGTTTCTGTTACCTCAGGCGTGTTTGTTATTGCAGTAGAAACTTCCACATTCTCTTCTGGAGTAGCGGCGCTTTCCTGAGCATCTGCATTTAATTGTTTGATGAAAAAATTCATATCGAAAACCCGATGTTTTATATTTCGGGGCTGCGAAAGTAAGGGTGTTGATGCTTACATATAAATAATGACCGAAAAATGATTCTAAACAAGGGTTTTTAGGAACTTTTATACGCGAAATGAGGGCTAATTCGTTGCTCCAGTATCCACAGCTGCCTCTATAACCGATTGAATGGCCATTGGTACATTAGACAATAAATCATAACCAGTTGCCGCTTCTATGGCATCTACAGATACCCGAAAAGTTCCCCATGCTTGGTTGCTCACACTTTGGTTATTGAGCATATCCACCGCTATCACCCTCGTGCTATTGGTAATTCTAGCAGTATCATTTACCCCCACTGGAAGCACCACAATCACTTTCCAAAATCTGGCATAAACGCCAATTTTCCCTCTGTTTATGGTGAGACTATCGCCGCCGTTGCTGCCCGTACCGCCTTCACCATATCCCCCCGCAATAATGTACAACTCATTACCTTGGGTTACCAGTTTTCTGCAATAATCTTCCAAGTCTGCCCAAGGACGCTGGTTGAGTAAAGGGGCTTGCGGGGTAATGTTGGTCATCAAGAAAGTAGCCCTATTGTCTGCATCGCTCATATCTCTGTCGTCAGAAGGACACAAATGCCCTCTATCGAAGCCTGTATTGGTGTAGTTGCTTGTGGTAACACGGGTGTATCCTGTAGGCAAACTGGTATCTGACACAAAGCAATCGCACCGTTTAGCATTTCCTTTCCATGCCGAACTTAAATGCCAACTGACCCAATTGGCTACCCCCAATTTGTTGTTATAGGAAAGCACAAATTGGGTTTTGTTCATTAAATAATTGTTGGAATCGGCTTTATTAGTGCTGGCACTGCTTGGATTGCCAAGACTCATGTTATCGTCTCTTGTCGGAATCGTATCTGTGGCACTACTCGACGCCGAACAATCGCAAGGTGTTGTTCCAAAAGTGTTGATGCCCTTTGTACCCACAGCTTGTACACTAAAATCATCCAGATTAATGCTGCCGCCACCTACTTGAACAATTTTAAAGCGAATACTTCCTATTTCATGGGTGATGAAAGTGACCATTTCCAAATGGGGGCTTTGGGTGGTAACGGTATCCCCTACCCTTTTCCAAGAAACCCCATTGTCCATTGTTGTATACATGCACCATTTCCCAGCACTGTCATTGCCATAACGTGCATGGTTAATAGTAATGAGTGTGGTGGTAGTTTGCGCTTGAATGACAAAAGCTGTTTCCACCCTTCCACCTTTTTTTATCCTAAAAGTATTGATGCCATTTTTTTTGTCCAATGGTGTATTTCCAATAATAGCTTCTGATAACATCCAAGTTCCAACAGGAGTGGTTACCCCCACATTTTTTTGGTAATTGCCGTACTGTTCAAGCGTTTCTTTAAAGGGCAGTTTAGCAACAGAGTGGGCCTGCCCCCAAACAGTAGAAGCAATTAAACATAAAGCAGGTATCAATAAAGCAAAGCGCAGCTGTTTCATGGAATTAACCAAATAAATAGTGAAGTTTAATTTAGGTGCATAAAAGTTTTTCATTTTGCCCCTCGCCTTTGGAAAGGGGTTGGGGTTAGGTTTAACTTATTACTGCGAAAAACTTTTATGTACCCTTTAATTTTGATTCGATGTGGGGTTTCGGGTTCAAAATAAGGTGATTTTTACACGTCACCCATTTATGGTTATTTACTGAATGAAAATTATTCCGATTATTGTGCAATGACAGTAGCACATGAATATTTGGAACAAATAAAAATCCTGTTTGAAGAAAAAAGGGATGCAGCTTATGCGGAACAGAGCAAAGCTTATTTATTACACCAATTTCCGTTTATTGGACTACGTGCGGCTGAACGCAGAAACATCATAAAAGGGCTATTCACAGGACAACCATTGCCCGATATGGAGTCCGTAGAAACACTCGCTAAAGAACTTTGGGCCTTACCCGAACGCGATTACCACCATGCAGCCATCCACACCATTGCTTTTCACAAAAAATTGTGGCAGCCCGAAACCATCCAATTATTGGAATACGGCATAACCCACAACAGTTGGTGGGATACAGTGGACACCATTGTGGCCGATTGTGCTAGCCACCTACTACTCAAGTTTCCTATCAACACCCCCACAACCACAGCATGGAATCAAAGTAATAACCTCTGGCTACAGCGCAGCAGCATCATTTATCAAAAGGGATACCGACACAAAACCAACGAACACCTGCTTACCAAGCATATCCTCACACACATCGAAAGCAAAGAATTTTTTCTCCAAAAAGCCATTGGATGGGCTTTGCGTTCCTATGCAGAAACCAACCCACAGTGGGTATTAGAATTTGTAAACCGATATCCGCTGGCAGCTTTGAGCAAAAGGGAGGCCGTTAGGAAAATTAAGTAGCGATTACAATTGTTGAGCAGGGAAATGGAGACCAATATTGCACAGTTTTAATTCAAAGTATCCTTGTTTGATTGGAACTTATAGAGGCTTTTTCAATGAACGTGATAGTTCATAGCTTGTTGAGCTTAAAGACACTCAGGAATTTTCAGACAGCACTACTGAATTTGTTGCAATTGCCGCAAAAAACAACTTGATTTTTTTTCAACTATAGCCCCACTAAATTGAAAATATGCAATCAACCTGTTTGCAATTTATCATGGGCTTTGGAAATACCTAACCACCAATCGATAAAAGACACTCGTTAAGCAATTTCTAGCGTATTGCCATATTTATTCAAGTGATTGAAAGCAATTTGAATGTACTTATCTTGAAATAATTTCTTTTTTCTTTCCGACCAAGAAAAAATAGCCTCCTTAATATCTACAATTGTGAAATTTGGATTGTCTTTCTTAATAAAATCAACAGTTGCTAAAATCTCTAGCGATAACGCTGATTGAAAACCGTCTATTAGTTTCACAAGATTGGAAAGTTTACTCCTTTGTTCAGCAGTTAATTGTGTTCTTACATAGTTGCTTACTTCCGGTAGGTTTTCGTACTGCAACTCTAGCGACTCAAAAGCTTTAGCATTCATTTGTTCTAAACCTTTTAAGTATTTACCATTGATATTGTGCAACAAATGCTCCACCTGCACAGAATAGGGGCCATAATGGTAGCCTTCAAATTTTAATCTATTCAAGCTTTTCTCGCCAAGCCTCTGTAGAAAGTAAGCTAATTTATTGGCAACAAAAAGACTTACGTTCTCTCCAAGCGATTCGTAATAGAACATAGCATAAAGCAGCATGGCTCTAGCAGGCGTAAGGTTTACTTCCTTATTTTGCTCTTGTTGTTTAAGTAGTTCTTTAACTGCCTCATTGGGTTCAAATACGATAATATCTACGTCCCTTAAATGTCCCAGATATTGTTCCATTAGTAGCTTAACCCTATCCCATTTTAAACCACCGTTGCCGCAGCCGAGTGGCGGCATGGCAATACGAGTAATCTGATTAGCTTCTATTACTTTGGCCAAATCTTTAAGCCCTGCTTCAATATAGCTGTACTGTGATTTTTTAAACCACTCTGTTTTTGTAGGAAAATTGATAATAATTTTCTCATCGCGCAAATTTTTGTCCTTTACAACAAGCATTTTACCTATTTGCATAGTACCAGCTTTGCAAGCTTCTGCATATACTTTATAGTTGTACGGAAACTGCTCTCTAAATTGTAGCGCAATACCCTTACCCATTACACCAACAGTGTTTACAGTATTTACCAAAGCTTGCGCATTAGCTTCCAATAAATTTCCTTTTGTATAAATCATTAGTAGTAATAGTTACTTTTTGGGTTAATTACAATAGGTATATTTAACCCAACAATGCACACAATGTTATCAATAATCTCTTTTGCCTGCTCATTGTAAACAATAATACCTGCAATACAGCTTGCTGGCACATGGTGCTGTACCAAAAACTCCGCTTGCTTTCTTCGCATCTTATCATAATCTTCTTCCGTATTTTTCCAAAATCGCTCAAAAACAATATTCCAATCTATCTTATCCAAATCGGATTGTTGGTTATAAAAGCAAGTGATAGCATTTTTGGCATGTCCATCAGTAAAACACCAAGTAGTACATTTAGCAACAACATCATTAAAATTACATACAATATACGCAATTTCACTTTGAGACCGTTTAGTAATCCCCCTGTATCCAGTGCTAATATTCAATAGCATTGGTGATAATGGGCCAAAATAGAATGGAACATAATCACCTAACAATCCGTTTGGAGGATTAATGCCTACATGGTATGTATTTCTTTGTTCAATTAAATTGCTATCGCCAATATTAATGTAGTCAGGATCAGCTTTCGGATGATAACGATGAAACATCCCTTTTGTCAGAAGATATTCAACATTATCAATGTGAACAATCCTATAAACTCTAATTATTTCTGGTAACTTCCCTGGCATCTTATCCTAAATCCTAAAAATTAAATTTCTTATACACCATATTTCTATCAAAAATACCCCTTAAACAACTTCAAAGTCACTCTTTGACCCTTGAGTAGTTTTAACGTTCTGTCAATCTATTGCAACATGCTCAATATACATTATCGCCTCTTTCAATAAGACCCCTATTTAATTAGTCTTACACCGAATCTGTCTAAGTTTTAGCTGAATCTTGAATCAAAGCTTTTAATGAATGGTAGCAAGAAAATGAACCCAAGCAACATCTTTACATATTTCGCATAGCAAAAAGTTAGCGCAATTCATCCCGTCTAAATAAATAAATGTAACTTCAAATTACCCTTAATCTTTGAAACCAAAATAAATATTCGAAATAAAATTACTGCCCACTATCGGTATCTAAAAATCCCACCATTTAATGACTAAATACTGCATTCAATGCGTTTAGTCACTAATCTTTACTAAAGATGGTACTGAATCAAAACTATTCTCATGTGTAGATTGGGAAATTCCTTTTACCTGTACAGATAAAATTCCCTTCAGTAGAGGTACCCAAGAATAAATAAACCAATCAACTTATCTCAATATCAAATTCTCTACAACGCAAAATCTTCTCCCCATTTTTCCCCCATTTTTTCTTCACCAAGACCAATTTTCACTCCATTCTCTTTGATTTTCGCTTCAATTCCTTTGTTTTTCGCTTCATTTTTTACAATTTTCGCTTCATTTTCTTTGACTTTCGCTTCAATTCCTTTGATTTTCACTTCATTTCCTTTGTTTTTCACTTCGTTTAGCCCAATTTTCGCTTCAATTTCTTGGTATTTTTCCTGCAATCGACCTATAATCAATCAATAAATAGCAGTACATTTTTCAATTGGAGCAATCGCAGAAATAAAATGCCATCGTAGTTGTATATCCACAATGGCATTTCCTTTCAAAAATAGTTCACCCTCAATTTACAAATGCACCGTCACAGTAAAGGCACCATCTTTCAATTCTTCTGTGCCACTCACTTTTATTTTACTGTAGCCCTTGCGTATTAAAATTTCTTCCGATTGTTTCACCAAAATAGGAGCACTCTTTTTTTTGCTCCCCTTTTCCACCAATAAGTCAGTATCTCCTGTATTCTTTAGTATAGACCCAACCACAATATTCGATTTTACCACAGTCTGCCCCTTCGCTACTTTCACTGTCCGTTCTCCCTGCTTCCTTTCAGGCTCCAGCACCACTTCCAATCCATACTCCTTCCATTTATTCGGGTCGTTCGGGTAAAGCGTGGTTATTTCCTTGCCAATTCCCTTCAAAGTTTTCAAAGCAGGTTTGCTCAATTTATT